>DATMJM010000528.1:0-8050 GCA_035553935.1 Solirubrobacteraceae bacterium | reverse complement strand
AGCTCGCCGAGCATCGGCTGCACGGCGGCGACCGCTGGGAGCGCGAATTGCTCTTCTCGGCCTGCATCCTGCACGACATCGGCATGTCCGTGGACTACGACGACCACCACAAGCACTCGCGCTACCTCATCCTCAACGCGGGCCTGCCGGGCTTCGTGCCGCGCGAGGTCGCGCTCATCGCGCAGGCCGCCCGCTATCACCGCAAGGGAACGCCGGAGTTCGGCGAGCTCGCGCCGCTCGCGCGAGACGGCGACGCAGACCGCCTCAACCGCATGGCCCTGCTGCTGCGTCTCGCCGAGGGTCTCGAGCGCAGCCGCGACCAGAGCGTCCGCGCCGCGCACGTGGCGGCCGACAACGGCACGATCCGCCTCGAGCTCGTGGCCGACGGATCGGCGGCCGTCGAGCGGTGGGCGGCCCGGCGCGAGGTCGACCTCTTCGAGCGCGCGTTCGGCCGGCAGCTCGCGGTGCCCGCGCCGGGCTGAGCCTCACCCGCCGCTCCCGATCCCCTTGGAGGCCGTCCACGTCCGCGTCGCGGCCGGGCCCTCGACGCCCTCACGGGTGCGCGCCCAGACCTTCAGCGTGTGCTTGCCGGCCTTCAGGCCCCTCACGACCTCGACCGCGCTGCACGGGCCGCGCTGCGCCGCGTCGTCGCCGAGCTGGCACTCGAACGTCGCGAAGGGATCGCTTGCGCGGAAGCGAAACGTCGCGCTTTCGATCGCGACGAGCTTGCTCGGGCCGTGCGTGATCGTGACGCGCGGCCGCGGACTCCACAGCCCGATGAAGCGCGGGCCCTGCGGCGCCGTCCACTGCGTGAGCGAGCGCAGGTACCGGCCCGCCACACGGTGCAACGCGCTCCGCGCCCGCAGTTGAGCGAGCGTCAGCACCTTCGGCGCGGGCTGTCCCGCCGCGCCCTTCAGCCGCTCGTACCACGCGCCGGCGACAAACGTGCCCGCCGACGTTCGGACGACCTCCGCGGTGCTCGCGCTGCGCGCCGCCGCGCGCTGCTTCGCGTGCTCGACCGGCAGCACCGCGAGCGCCATCCCCGCGCGCACGCGGCCCGAGCCGGGGCGAGCGCGCTCGTACAGCGCTGTGTAGCGCGCGGCGCCCGACAGGGTCGCGGCCGAGACGCGGACCGGCCGCCAGCCGCTCTTCAGACGGGTCGCGATCGTCCCGGCGATCGTCGCGGCGCCCCTCGGGAGGTCGAGCAGCTGCGGGTACGACGGCTGCCGCGCGAGGATGAGGCTGTGGCGCAGCCGCGTGCCGTCGCCGACGGTGTCGAAGTCCACGACGCGGTAGCCCTTCTTGCGCTCGCGGGCCTTTTTGTCGCGGCGCGGGCTACGCGTCGTCGGGGCGCGACGGCGCGACGGGGACCATCCGGGTCTCGCTCGCGACCGCTTCGACGACCTCGGCCTCCTCGGCCGCGCGCTCCTCGAGGTGGTCGCCGTCGCAGAGCACGCGGAAGTTGCCGCTCACGCCGCCGTCGGCGTGGATCGTGATGCCGGGCAGGACCTCCTCGCCCTCGTCGAAGCCGAGCCGCTCCATGTCGAAGTGCGCCAGGCCGATCCCGTAGGCGGTGTGCGTCGGGTTCTCGCGGTCGTGCGCGTTCAGCGCGATCTGGAAGGCGCGCAGGTTGGCCGCGATCTTCTCGGTCGGCGTGGGCATCCCGTGCGCCTAACAGTAGCGTCCATCACGCGTCGATCAAGACGCCGGGATTCATCATGGCCGCCGGGTCGACCGCCCCCTTCGCCGCGCGCAGCGCCGCGGCGAAGGGCTCCGGCCGCTGGCGGTCGTACCACGGGCGGTGGTCGCGCCCGACGGCGTGGTGGTGGGTGATCGTCCCGCCCGCCGCGAGCAGCGCGTCGCCGACGGCGTCCTTGACCTGCGCCCACTGCTCGACCTCCGCGCCGCGCCGCGCCGGCGCGAGCACCGTGAAGTACGGTGCGGGGCCGTCGGGATAGACGTGCGAGACGCGGCAGGTGATCCGCCCGCCCGGTCCGGTCGCCTCCTGCGCCGCCGCCGTCACGGCCGCGTGCAGCGCCTCGAACCGCTCCCACGTCACGGCGGTCTCGAAGGTCTCCGAGAGGATCCCCATCGCGACGAACGCGTCGCGCAGGTACGGCGCCCGGAAGAACGCCGCCCGCCAGGCGCCGACGGGGTCGCCCGCGCCCTTCGGGTCGCCGGTGAAGCGCGGCCGGCGCACGGCGCGGTCGTCCCATTCGCCGCCCGCCTCGGCGCAGATGTGCAGGCCGCGGTCGAGCAGCTCGCCGACTGGGACGATCGCCTCCGACGCCCCCTCGAACCCGAGCACGAGCAGCGCCGCGGTGCCGTCCGAGGCTCCCGTCATGCGCGCCTCCTCGGCGTCGATCAGCCGGCAGTTGGAGGGCCGCAGCCCCGACTGCGCGATCGCGCGCAGCGCCTCGATGCCGTCGGCGAACGCCGCGAAGCGCACCGCCGCCAGCGAGTGGGCCGCCGGGCGCGGGCGGACCCGCACCCACGCCTCGGTGATGACGCCGAGGACGCCTTCGGAGCCGAGCAGCATCCGGTCGGGCGAGACCCCGGCGCCCGAGGCCGGCAGCCGGCGCGACTCCCAGGCGCCCCGCGGCGTGATCGCGCGAACCGACTCCACGACGTCGTCGATGTGCGTCTCGGCGGTCGCGAAGTGGCCGGCCGCGCGCGTCGCGATCCAGCCGCCGAGCGTCGACAGCTCGAAGGACTGCGGGTAGAAGCGCAGCGTCAGGTCGAGCGCCTTGAGCTGGCGCTCGAGGACGGGTCCGATCGCGCCCGCCTGGACGAGCGCCGCGCGCGAGACGTCGTCGATCTGCAGCACGCGGTCCATCGCCGACAGGTCGAGCGAGACGGCGCCGTCGAAGCGCGCCGGGACGTCGCAGGTGACGCCGCCGCTGACGCTCGTCCCGCCACCGTACGGGACGACCGCGAGGTTCGCGGACGCCGCCCACTCGAGCACGGCCTCGACGTCGCGCTCGCCGCGTGGCCGCGCGACCACGTCCGGCGGGAAGTCGAAGCGCCCGTGGAAGCCGCGCACGACGTCGCAGTACGACCGCCCCCAGGCATGCGATGCGCGCGCGTAGCTGTCGCTCGCGCAGATCGCGGCGAGCTGCGGCGGCGGCGCGACGCGAGCCGCGGCCAGGCGGACGTTCTCCAGCGCGACCGGCTGCAGGACGTCGCCGTCGCCGCCGATCCCGAGGTGCTCCTCGAGCCCGGGCGCCGCGGCCGCCAGCTGCTCCGGCGACCACGAGTCGTCCTCGTAGCCCCACCCCCAGTGCTTGCGCCGGCGCATCTGCGCGAAGATAGTCCCGCACCATGAGTCCACGCGTCCTCATCTGCACGGCCTCGATCGGGGCCGGCCACGACCTGCCGGCCGGCGTGCTCGCGGCCGCGCTGCGCGAGCGCGACGCGGTCGCCGAGGTGATCGACGGGCTCGAGATCGCCGGCCCGGCCGCGCGGCGGATCATCATCGGCGCCTCGCGGATCGACTCGACCGCCGGCAACGTCGCGTTCAACGCGGCCTACCTGCTCGCGACGAAGGTCGCGCCCGTGCAGCGCGCCGCCACCGGCGCCGTCGAGCGGCTCGCCCGTCGCGGCTTCGAGGCCCGACTGCGCGCCCAGCCGGCGGACGTCGTCGTCTCGACGTATCCGCTGTGGTCGCAGCTGCTCGGGCGGATGCGCGCGTCGGGCGCCCTGCAGACGCCCGTCGTCAGCGCGATCACCGATCTCGCCGCACTGGACCTCTGGGCCCATCCGGGTATCGACCTGCACCTCATCACCCATCCGGAGTCGGCCGCCGAGGCGCGCGCGATCGCCGGTCCCGCGGCGCGGATCGAAGCCGTTCACGGCCTCACCGACGTTCGCTTCACCAATCCGCCGGACCGCGGTGCGGCCCGCACCGAGCTCGCCCTGCCGAGCCGTGGCTCCCTCGTCGTCGTGTCGGGCGGCGGCTGGGGCGTCGGCGACCTGCGCGGCGCCACCGACACCGCGCTGCACTACGGCGCCGACACGGTCGTCGTGCTCGTCGGCCGCAACGCGCGCCGCCGCGCGGCGTTGGCCGCCGCATACGCCGACGAGGATCGCGTGCAGGTCTGGGGCTTCACCGACCAGATGGTCGCGCTGCTGGCCGCCGCCGACGTGCTCATCCACTCGACCGCCGGGCTCACGGTGCTCGAGGCGCTCATGTGCGACTGCCGCGTCATCTCCTACGGCTGGGAGCGCGGGCACATCCGGATCAACAACCGCGCCTACGAGCGGCTCGGCATGGTCTCCGTCGCGCGCAACCGGCCGCAGCTCGCGCACGCGCTCGTCCACGCGCTCGCGGCGCCGCCTGTCGGACCGCAGGTCCCGGACCTGCCGGCCGCCGCCGACCTCGTGCTCGGCCTCGCGCAGCGCGAGCCGGCCGCGATCGGCTGACCCGTGCGCGCAGGGCGCGAACTATCGTTGATCGCATGCAGCAGGCTGCCATCCTCGCCCGCGGCCACTGGCCGGCCGAGCGCGTGCTGGCGCGCTGGCACGACGAGCTCTACGAACCTCCCGAGGACAAGGCCGCGGCCGCCGACGCGGCGATCGCCGCGCTGCGCGAGCGCGGCTCGCCGAGCCACGACGGCCTGTCGGCGCGGCTCGTCGCGCACGCGGAGCAGGGCGACGAGCTGCTCCTCGAGCTGCAGCCGGTGCGCTGGGCGCTGCGGCTGGTCGACGGCGACGCGTCGCTGTCGATGGCCGGCCTCACCGTCGCCCGCGCCGCCGACGGGCGCTGGCTCGCCGGCCGCCGCGCCCCCTGGCTGTCGTCCTGGCCGGGGCGCTGGGCGCTCGGCGCCGGCGGCGCCGTCGACGTCGGCGAGAGCCCGGCCGACACGCTGTCGCGCGAGCTCGCCGAGGAATGGGCGGTGCAGCCCGAGCGGCTGACGGTCGAGGCGCTCGTGCGCCTGCCGCACCGGCTCGTCATGGTCGTCGGGCTGGCCTGGCTGCCCGACGGCGCCGAGATCGAGATGGACGACGAGCACGATGCCTACGCCTGGTGGCCGGCCGACATCTGTGACTGGCCGGCCGAGGCCGACGAGCCGCTGCGTCGGATGGCGACGCTGCTGGCAGCCCACACCGCATGAGGCGCGTGCTGACCTTCGAGCGCCTGAAATGGGCGTCGTTCACCCATTCGGCGATCTACAGCGTGCTGCTCGTCGTGTGGCTCGTGCCGGGCCTTGCCGGCCTGGAGGCCGTCTTCGGGATGGCGCACGGCCTCGGCTGGATCGCGATGTCGCTCGCCTGCATCGTGGCGCTGCGCCTGCGCGTGATCGACCTGAGGCTCGCCGTCGCGGTCGCGGTCCTCGGCGGGATCGGCCCCTTCATCGGCTCCTACGAGTTCGTCCGTCAGTCAAGACCACGTGCAACCGAGCCCGAAGCGGGTATCGCCAGCACGGTAGATGCAACCTGACCTGCCGCCGGGTGTAGTCGATCGCATGCAGTGCCGCGCGCGCGCTCCGGCCGAAGTCGCCTGCCCGCCGGACCCCCCAAACCTTCTACAGTGGATCTAGGGCATGGCCGTGAACACGACAGTTCAGGTGACGCTCCCGCCGATGGGGGAGTCGGTCCGCGAGGGCACGGTGCTCGAATGGCACAAGCAGGAGGGCGAGGCCGTCGAGGCCGACGAGACGCTCGTCGAGGTCTCTACCGACAAGGTCGACGCGGAGGTCCCGGCGCCCGCATCCGGCACCCTCATGAAGATCCACGCCGCCGAGGGCGAGACGATCGCCGTCGGCACCGTGCTCGCCGAGATCGCCACGAACGGCGGCGCACCCGCACCCGCACCCGCCGCAGCCGCGCCCGCCGCTGAAGAGCAGCCGCGACCGGCCGACGACGGCGGTGTGCCGCCCCCTCCCGCCGCCGCTGCCGCACTCGTCGACATCGTCACCCCCGCGGGCGGCGAGTCCGTTCAGGAGGGGACGATCCTCGAATGGGCGGTCGAGGTCGGCGACGCCGTCGAGGAGCGCCAGACCGTCGTCGAGCTGTCGACGGACAAGGTCGACATGGAGCTGCCCGCGCCGGTGGCCGGCACGATCGTCGAGATCCTCGCGGAGGAGGGCGAGACGGTCTCGGTCGGGCAGACGATCGCCCGCATGGCGCCGGGCGCCGCGGGCGGCAACGGCGCCGCCTCACCGCGTCAGGCGACGGCCCCCGTCGCCCCCCAGCCGCCCGAACGCGCCGCCGAGCCGCGCGCGCCGGCCGCGCCCCCGTCCGGCTCCGATGGCGGCGGCCAGCAGGCCTCGCCGGTCGCCCGCCGGGTGGCGGCCGCCGAGGGGGTCGACATCTCGGCCGTCGCGGGCAGCGGGCCCGCCGGCCGCGTCACGAAGGCCGACGTGCTCGCCGCGAAGGCGGTTCCGGCGCCCGCCGGGCCGCAGCCGGCGCCCGCCGGCGCCACCGAGCTCAAGGGCGGCGCGGCGATGCTCGCGCGCTACATGGACCAGTCGCGGGAGATTCCCACCGCCACCTCCTTCCGCACGATGACCGTCACGGTGCTCGACGCGCGCCGCAAGGAGCTCAAGGCGGCCGGCCACAAGATCTCCTTCACGCACCTCATCGCCTACGCGATCGCGCGCGCGGCGGCCGACCGGATGCCGGTCATGGCGCACCACTACGCGCTGGTCGACGGCAAGCCGCACCGCGTCGACGACGGCGCGGTCAACCTCGGGATCGCCGTCGACGTCGAGAAGAAGGACGGCAGTCGCACGCTCATGGTGCCCGTCATCCGCGACGCCGGCCGGCTGACGTTCCCCGAGTTCCTCGACGCGTTCGGCAACCTCATCGCGCGCGCCCGCGACAATGCGCTGACCGCCGACGACCTCGTCGGCGCCAACCTGACGCTGACGAACCCCGGCGGCATCGGCACGGTCGCGTCCGTCCCGCGGCTGATGCCGGGGCAGGGCACGATCGTCGCGACCGGATCGATCGGCTATCCGGTGGGGCTCGGCGCCGTGGGGCAGATGATCGGCGCCGAGAAGGTCATGTCGATGACGTCGACCTACGACCACCGCGTCATCCAGGGCGCGGAGTCGGGCCGGTTCCTGAAGGTCGTCGAGGAGTACCTGCAGGGGGAGCACGGCTTCTACGAGGAGCTCTTCACGCAGCTCGGCACGGCGCCCGGGCCGCTGCCCGCGCCGCCCGCTCCGGTCGCGGCGGCCGTCGCGGCACGTGACGCGGCGACCGAGCCGACCGCCCTGCCGGCGCCGGCCGACGTCGAGCAGCCCACGGCCGCGATGGCGACGATCCCCGCCGGCGCCGAGCGCGACCAGACCGAGGTCGAGCAGCTCCTGCAGGCCGTGCAGGCGGCGGTCTCGCTGCTCAAGGCGCATCGCACGCACGGCCATCTCGCCGCGCGGCTGGACCCGCTCGGCCGCGAGCCCGAGGGCGACCCCGCGCTCGACCCCGAGCCGCTCGGCCTCACGCCCGAGGTGATGGCGAAGATCCCGGCGAAGATCCTGCGCATGCACGTGCCGGGTGCGACGCTCGCCGACGCGCTGCCGCACCTGCGCGAGACCTACTGCGGGACGATCGCCTACGAGATCGAGCACATCGCCTCGCACCGCCAGCGCACCTGGCTGCGGGCGAAGATCGAGTCCGGCGAGTTCCGCGCGCCGCTCAGCCACGACGAGCAGAAGGCGCTGCTCAAGCGCCTCGTCGAGGTCGACGCGCTCGAGCGCTTCATGCACAAGGCCTACCTCGGCCAGAAGCAGTTCTCGATCGAGGGCCTCGACATGACGGTCCCGATGCTCGACGAGCTCATCCAGCTCGCCGCCGCGCACGGCGGCCGCGAGGTCGTGCTCGGCATGGCGCACCGCGGGCGGCTCAACGTCCTGGCGCACAACCTCGGCCGCCCCTACGACACGATCTTCGCCGAGTTCGAGGGTGCGTCGACGCTGGAGGCCGTCACGACGATCCCGCAGGGCGGCACCGGCGACGTGAAGTACCACCACGGCGCGCAGGGCTCCTACCAGCTGCCCGACGGCTCCTCGATCCTCGTCAACCTCGAGTCCAACCCGTCGCACCT
>DATMJM010000527.1:0-2741 GCA_035553935.1 Solirubrobacteraceae bacterium | reverse complement strand
GTACCCGCGCGAGATCTGGTTCGTCGACGACCTGCCCAAGGGGCCGACGGGCAAGATCCTCAAGCGCGAGATCTCGCCGCCCTCGTAGCGCGAGGGGCGCTAGCGGCGACACCGGCGAAGCGTGGCGCGCTACGACCTGATCATCGTCGGGATGGGCTCGGCGGGCATGGTCGCGGCCGAGTTCGCCGCGACGCTCGGCGTCAAGGTCGCCTGCGCCGAACGGGCCCGCATCGGCGGCGACTGCCTGTGGACGGGGTGCGTCCCCTCCAAGGCGCTGCTGGCCTCGGCGCAGGCGGCGCACGCGATGCGCCACGCCGGCGCGTACGGCCTGCAGGCCGCCGATCCGGCGGTCGACTCCCGGCGCGTGTGGGAGCGCATCAGGACGATCCAGGACGAGATCGCGGCGGCGGACGACAACGCCGACCGCTTCCGGGCGCTCGGCGTCGAGGTGCTCGAAGGCGACGCGCGGCTGGCGTCGCCGACGGCAGTCCGGATCGGCGCGGCGCAGCACGAGACGCGGTTCGTCCTGTTGGCGACCGGCAGCCGGCCCGCGCTGCCGCCGATCGACGGCCTCGCCGCGGCGAGACCGCTGACGAGCGAGACGATCTTCAGGCTCGCAGGCGCGCCGCGCAGCATCGTCATGCTCGGCGGGGGGCCCGTCTCGATCGAGCTCGCCCAGGGGATGGCACGCCTCGGGGTGCGGGTGACGGTCCTGCAGCGCGGCCCCCGGGTGCTCGCGCGCGAGGAGCCCGACCTCGCCGAGCGCCTGCTCGCGCGGCTTCGGGCCGAGGGTGTCGAGGTCGTGACCGGCGTGCGCGCCGACCGCGTGAGCGTCGACGGCGCGCGGGGCGGCGGCAGCGGCGCGAAGACGATCCATGCCGGCGAGCGGTCGTGGTCGGGCGAGGAGATCTTCGTCGGCGCGGGCCGCGAGCCGAACGTCGCGGGGCTGGGCCTCGAGGCGGCCGGCGTGAAGGTCGGGCCGAGCGGCATCGAGGTCGACCGGGCGCTGCGCACCTCCGCGAATTCCGTCTATGCCGCGGGCGACGTCGCCGGCCGCCATCACTTCACCCATTCGGCCGGTTACGAGGCCGCGCGCGCGGTGCGCAACATGTTCTTCCCGGGCTCGAGCCGCGGGCCGTACGGCGTCCCGTGGTGCACGTTCACCGACCCAGAGCTCGCACGGGCCGGGCTGACGGAGGCGCAGGCGCGCGCGCGGCACGGCGACGGCGCGGTGCGCGTCTGGCGCCGCGACCTCGCACACTCCGACCGCGCTCGCGCGGCGTCCGCCGCCGAAGGCGAGCTGCGGATCGTCACCGCGAACGGCCGGGTCGTCGGCGCGCACGTGCTGGCGCCCGGCGCCGGCGAGCTGATCGGCGAGCTGGCTCTCGCGATCGAGCGCAAGCTCAAGCTGCGCGAGCTGGCGACGGTCATCCACGTCTATCCGACGATCGCGCTCGCGATCCAGCAGCTCGCTGGCGAGGCGAGCTACGAGGCCGCGAGACGCTTTCGCTGGCTCGTCCGCTCGCGGGCCTAGAGGCCCGGCGGGTGGCGGGCGACGAACCCGCCGGTGGGCCGCATCGTCTGCGTCCAGCGCGTCCCGCCGCCGCGCAGCGCGGTCGTGTCGAAGCGCCAGCCCCCGACGACCATGAACATGTGGCCGGGGTTGGCGTAGATCGTGATCCACTTGCCCGGTCCGGCTTCGCCCCAGCTCATGAAGGGCCCTGATGCCATCGGCGACGTGACGAGGCCGGCGGCGGCGAGCGCGTAGCTGATCGAGCCCGAGCAGTCGTACGCGGTGTCCTTGAAGCCGCCGTGGCCTCCGCCGTAGAGGTAGGGCAGCCCGGCGATGGCGTTGGCCGCGGCCATCACGAGCCCGACGGCGGGCGGCGCGCCTGGCGGCGGTTGCGCGCGGCCGCCGGGGTTCGTCGCGATCCCGCGGCGCGCGGTGCGCGCGAGGCGCTCGCGCAGCGCCGCCAGCCGGCTCTGCACGCTGCGCAGCTCGGCGCGCTTGAAGTTCGACCGCGCCAGGCGCCGCTCGCGCTCGCGCAGCAGCGCCGTCTCGACGGCGTGCGCGGCGTCGCGCCTGCGCGCGAGGCGGTCGGCGAGCGTCTGCTCGCGGCGCTGCATGGCCGCCAGGCGCTCGGTCTGCCTCGTGACGGCCGCGCGCGACGTGCGCGCCACGTCCATGATCCGCGCGTTGCGCTCGGCGATCCGCTTGAGGAACTCCGCCTTCTCGAGCAGGTCGGTGAAGCCCTCCGCGCTGACGATGACGGACACGATGTCGGGCGTGCCGTTGCGGTAGGCGGCCTGGAGGTTCTCCTCGAGCGCGGCGGTCGCGTTGCGCTGGAGGTTGACGAGGCGCGTCAGCCGGTCGCGCGCGCGGGTGAAATCCTCCTTGACGCGCTCCAGGCCGGCCTGCTGTGCGGCGCTCTCGGCGCGCAGCTTCGCCAGGCGCCGCTGTGCCCGTGCGAGCCCGCGCGAGGACTGCCGGATGCGCGCCGCCTCGGCGGCGACGGCGGCGCGCAGCGCCTCAGCGCGCTGCGCGCTGGCGTTGATGCGGCTGTTGAGGTCGGCGCCTGCCGGGACGGCCGTCGCGAGTACGACCGCGCCCGCCGCGCTCGAGGAGAACCTCCAGGCCGCCTACCGCAACGGCACGCCCGACATCGTGTCCGTCATCGTCAGCGCGGAGGGCTTCACCGACCTGCTCGAGAAGGCGGAGTTCCTCAAGCGGATCGCCGAGC
>DATMJM010000526.1:0-2914 GCA_035553935.1 Solirubrobacteraceae bacterium | reverse complement strand
TCGTCGTGCTGCGCGGCGCCGACCGGCCCGATGAAGCCGGGCGCACCGAGCCGCTGCGCGATCTCCTCCTCGGAGGCGGCGCGCCACGGCGCCCCGAGCGCGTTCGTGAGCTTGATCTCGTTGAGGCGGTGGTCGCCGCGCAGCACGACGACGACGAAGCCGCGGTCGTCGTCGACCACGATCGGCAGCGACTTCAGCAGCGCTCCGGCGGGAACCTCGAGCAGCCGCGCGACCGCCTCGACCGTCGAGGCGCCGGGCGTGTGAACCGACTCCGGCGCCGGCAGCGGCTGCGGCAGGTCGACAGGCTGCGCCTCGGCGCTGGCGACCTCGACGTTGGCCGCGTAGCCCGGCGCGAGCGCGACCTCGTTCTCGCCCGCCGGGCACGGCGCCATGTACTCGTGCGCCGCCGAGCCGCCCATCATGCCGACGTCGGACTCGACGCTGTACCACTCGAGCCCCGTGCGCTCGAAGATCCGGTCGTAGGCGCCGGCGTAGACGTCGTAGTGCGCCCGCAGGCCGTCCGCGTCGCGGTCGAACGTGTAGGCGTCCTTCATGATGAACTCGCGCGTGCGCAGCACGCCGGCGCGCGGGCGAGGCTCGTCGCGCTCCTTGACCTGGAAGTGGTAGAGGCTGAACGGCAGGTCGCGATAGGAGCGGACGACCTGGGCGACGTGCGTGGTCACGCACTCCTCGTGCGTCATCGCGAGCACCATGTCGGCGCCCTTGCGATCCTTGAGCTTGAGCAGCTCATCGATGTCGTAGCGGCCCGTCTTGCGCCAGGCGTCGGCCGGCTGCAGCACGGGCATCAGCATCTCCTGCCCGCCGACGGCGTCGATCTCCTCACGGATGATCTGCACGACCTTCTTGTGCACGCGCCAGCCCGCCGGCAGCCAGGACCACAGCCCCGTGCCGACCTGCCGCACGAGCCCGGCGCGGACCATGAGCTTGTGCGAGATGGACTCCGCATCGGCCGGGGGCTCGCGCTCGGTCGGGAGCAGGAGTTGCGAGAGGCGCGTCAAGGTAGGTCCAAGCCTACGCGGGTAGAGTCCGCGAAGAGTCCGCCGAACAGAGGAGAGACGCTTCATGGCATTCGAGGTTCCGCCCCTGCCGTACGCCGCCGATGCGCTCGAGCCGCACATCGATGCCGAGACGATGACGATCCATCACGACAAGCATCACCAGGCGTACGTCGACAAGCTCAACGCGGCGCTGGAGGGAACCGAGCACGCCGACCGCCCGATCGACGAGGTCATCGCCGACCTCGACTCGATCCCGGAGGACAAGCGCACGGCCGTGCGCAACCACGGCGGCGGACATCTGAACCACGCGCTGTTCTGGCCGTCGATGAGCCCGAACGGCGGCGGCGCGCCGGAGGGCGAGCTGGCGACGGCGATCGACGAGGCGTTCGGCTCGTTCGACGACTTCAAGAGCAAGTTCGAGGCCGCCGGCGCCGCCCAGTTCGGCTCGGGCTGGGCCTGGCTCGTACTCGACGGCGGCGCGCTGGCCGTCACGAGCACGCCCAACCAGGACAACCCGATCAGCACCGGCC
Organism: Solirubrobacteraceae bacterium; assembly: GCA_035553935.1. Taxonomy (GTDB): domain Bacteria; phylum Actinomycetota; class Thermoleophilia; order Solirubrobacterales; family Solirubrobacteraceae; genus CADCVQ01. The sequence continues at coordinate 1,365 of DATMJM010000526.1, read as the reverse complement.
AGACGCCGCTGCTGGGCAACGACGTCTGGGAGCACGCGTACTACCTCAAGTACCAGAACAAGCGCCCCGACTACCTCAAGGCGTGGTGGAACACCGTCGACTGGACCGAGATCGCGGAGCGCTACAGGGCCGAAACCAGCTGATCGGCCAGAGCGCGCGCTACTTCCGTCACACTACCGGTGTTCTACAGCGGGACGGCACGAAGCCGTCCCGTTCGCGCGTTCTGACACCCACGTCACGTAGGAGCTCCATGTCGCCCACCATTCGCCGGTTCGCCCTCGCGCTCGTGCTGAGCGCTCTGCTCGCGCCGTCTGCGGCGCAGGCGAGCCCGACACAGATGTCGATCATGATGGACGACGACCTGCTGGTCTATCGCGACGACAGCACGGCTGCGAGGACCCTGACCCAGATGAAGTCGCTGGGGGTCGACACCGTCCGCGTCACCGTCCTCTGGAGGACGGTCGCGGAGTTCGCGAAGTTCACGAAGTCCGACCTCGCCAAGATCAAGGGCGACAGCAACGAGGCCCGGCGCGCGCGCGAGCGCGCCAAGCGCCAGAACAGGCGCTTCAAGCCCGGCGACCCGAGCACCTACCCGACGCGCAACTGGGATCGCTACGACAACCTCGTGCGGGCCGCCACCGACCGCGGAGTCCGCGTGTACTTCAACGTCACCGGGCCCGGGCCGCGCTGGGCTCACGCGAAGCGGCCGAAGGGCTCCAGCGCGCTGCAGTCGACGTTCAAGCCGCGCGCGCGCGAGTTCAAGCGCTTCGTGACGGCCGTCGGCAAGCGCTTCAGCGGCACCTATCGCGACGAGAACGGCTCGCGCAGCGTCCTGCCGCGGGTGAACATGTGGTCGCTGTGGAACGAGCCCAACCAGGGCGGCTGGCTGTCGCCGCAGTGGGAGAGGCGCGGCAGCCAAACCGTGCCTGCCTCGCCCGCGATCTTCCGCAAGCTGCATCAGGCCGGCTACGAGGGGCTCGTAGCAGCCGGCCACCGCGTCGACAACAGCATCATCCTGCTCGGCGAGACCGCGCCCCTGGGCAGCGACAAGAAGACCGGCAAGTCGCCGATGCGGCCCAAGCAGTTCCTGCGCGAGGTGTTCTGCATCCAGCCCGACGGGACGCCGTACACGGGTGCCGCCGCGCGCGCACGTGACTGCGGCGACCTGTCGAAGGGCGCGCTGCAGGCCAACGGCTACGCGCACCATCCGTACACGAAGAACGTGGCGCCGACCCAGCGCGACCGCCATCCCGACGCGCTGACGATGGCCAACATCTCCGAGCTCGGAACGCTGCTCGACGAGCTGTCGAGCAAGACGAGGGCCGTGCCGGCCGGCCTGAGCCTGTTCATGACCGAGTACGGCTT
>DATMJM010000525.1:0-2259 GCA_035553935.1 Solirubrobacteraceae bacterium | reverse complement strand
CGTCGGCGGAGTGCAGGCGCTCGACGAGGCGCCGCGCGAGGGCGTGCTTGGCGTCGCGCGGCGAGAGCCGGAGGGGCGGCTCCTCGTCGAGCAGCAGCTCATACCAGGCAGCCATCGCGGCGTCCGGCAGGCTCAGCGTCCGGCCGTAGATCTCCTCGGGCGCCTCGGTGACCCCGATGTGGTTTCCCAGCGACTTGGACATCTTGCGCTCGCCGTCGACGCCGGGCAGGATCGGCATCGTCAGCGCGACCTGCTCGTCGACGCCGTAGGCGCGCTGTACGTCGCGGCCGAGCAGCAGGTTGAACTTCTGGTCGGTGCCGCCGAGCTCGACATCCGAACGCACGGCGACCGAGTCGTAGGCCTGCATGAGCGGATAGATCAGCTCGAGGATCGAGATCGGCTCGCGCCGCGCGGAGCGGTTGGCGAAGTCGTCGCGCTCGAGCAGCTGTGCGACCGTCGTCGTGCGGGCGAGGGCGAACAGGTCGACCATCGACATGTCGAGCCATTCGGAGTTGTAGCGCAGCTCGATGCGCTCCGGATCGAGCACCTTCTCGGCCTGTGCGACGTACGTGCGCGCGTTGGCGTCGATCTCCTCGCCGGAGAGGAGCGGGCGGGTGGAGGAGCGCCCGCTGGGATCGCCGACCCGGGCCGTGTAGTCGCCGATGATGAGCACGACGACGTGACCGCGGTCCTGGAACTCGCGCAGCTTGCGCAGGACGACGGTGTGGCCGAGATGGACGTCGGGCGCCGTGGGGTCGAGGCCGAGCTTGACGCGCAGCGGCCGGCCGAGGGCGAGCTTGCGCGCCAGGCCGCCGCCGGGCAGGCAGTCGACGGCATCTCGCGCCAGGAACCGTGCGTCGTCGTCGGCGCGAGTCGTCACCGGGCCAATGCTAGAGTCCGGTCCGCCCTGGGCGCTGCCGCCGCCTGTGTTCACCGGGGCGCCACGGGGTCATCGCCGCATCGAGCGGCCGCTCCCGCGCGTTCGTCATGAGCGATTTCGCACGTCCCGACATCCCGGTCCTCTCGGACCCCCCGCTGGGTCGTCCGCGGCTCAAGCGCCTGCGGCTCGCGCTGATCCTGTTCGGCCTCTCGATCCTCGCGCTCGTGTCGACGGTCTTCGGGATGATGATGGCAGTCGCCGCAGATCTGCCCGCGCTCGAGAACCAACGCGAGTTCCAGCGGGCCCAGAACTCGCTGCTCGTCGACGTGCGCGGCGACTACCTCGCGACGCTCGCCGACCAGGGGCGGATCATCGTGCGGAGCAAGGACATCGCACTGTCGATGCAGCACGCGATCATCGCCATCGAGGACGAGCGCTTCTACCAGAACGACGGCGTCGACCTGCGTGGCACCGCGCGCGCGCTGTGGACGGACATCACGAGCCGCAGCGTCGTGCAGGGGGGCTCGACGATCACCCAGCAGTTCGTCAAGAACGCCACCGAGAAGCAGAGCAAGCGGACGCTCGTCGAGAAGATCCGCGAGGCCGCGCTCGCCTACCACCTCACGCGCAAGTGGTCCAAGCAGAAGATCCTCACCGAGTACCTGAACTCGATCTACTTCGGCAACGGCGCCTACGGGATCGAGTCGGCCGCGCGGACGTACTTCGCCAGCCATCCCGATCACGCCGGCTGCGGCAAGCCGGAGAACCGCTGTGCGAGCGAGCTCAAGCCGCACGAGGCGGCGCTGCTGGCCGGCATGGTCGCCTCGCCGAGCGCCTATGACCCGATCGCCCATCGCGACGCGGCAAAGCGGCGGCGCGACGTCGTGCTGGCGAAGATGCTCGAGCAGGGCTACCTCACGCGCCTCGAGTACGAGCGCGGGATCCATGAGCCGGTCCCGTCGCGCGACCTCATCGCCCCGCCCCAGGCGCAGGCGGCGAGCAAGTCGGCCGCGTACTTCGCGACGTGGGTGCGCCAGCAGGTCATCGACCGCTACGGCCCGCGCCGCGCGCTGCTCGGCGGCCTGCGCGTGCAGACGACGCTGGACCTCGGGCTGCAGCGCCGCGCCGAGGAGGCGGTCAAGCGCTGGCTCGGCGATCCGCCGCTCGGGCCGCAGGCGGCGCTCGTCGCGATCGACAACAAGACCGCCGAGGTCCGCGCGATGGTCGGAGGCACCGACTACGACACGGTGCCGTTCAACCTCGCCACGCAGGGCAGGCGCCAGCCCGGCTCGGCGTTCAAGCCGTTCGTGCTCGCCACGGCGCTGCGCGAGGGGATCTCGCCGTCCTCGCTGTGGGAGTCCAAGCGCAAGGTCTTCAAC
>DATMJM010000524.1:0-2727 GCA_035553935.1 Solirubrobacteraceae bacterium | reverse complement strand
GTCGCGACGCTCGAGGCGCTGCGCCGCGGCCTGTTGCCGCCGACGCTGAACTTCGAGGAGCAGGATCCCGACTGCGACCTCGACTACGTGCCCGACGGGCCGCGCGAGGCGCCGGGCATCACCGTCGGGATGTCGAACTCGTTCGGCTTCGGCGGGCAGAACGCATGCCTCGTCTTCCGGAAGGCGACGTGACGACCCAGGCGGTGCCCGAGCCGACGAAGGTCGCCGTCGCCGACGAGCCGGTCGTGCCCGCGCAGGCGCGGATCGACATGCTCTGCGACCCGGGATCGTTTCATCCGATCCGCAGCGAGGCCGGCGACGGCGTGATCTGCGGCGCCGGACGCGTCGGCGGCCGCCCGGTGTACGTCTGGTCGCAGAACGTCAAGCACAAGGGAGGCTCGCTCGGGCAGAAGGGCGGCGCCTCGATCGTCGCGACGATCGAAGCCGCCGACAAGGCCTGCGCGCCGGTCGTCGGCTTCCTGCACTCCGGCGGCGCGCGCCTGCAGGAGGGCATCGGCGCGCTCGGCGCGTACGCGTCGATCTTCCGCGCGACGTCGCGCGCGAGGGTGCCGCAGATCAGCGTCATCTGCGGGCCGTGCGCGGGCGGTGCGGCGTACTCGCCGTCGCTCGGCACGCTCGTGATGATGGTCGGCGACGGCTCGCAGATGTTCCTCACCGGGCCGCGCGTCATCGCGAAGGTCACGCGCGAGGTCATCACCGCCGAGGACCTCGGCGGCTCGCGCGTGCATCGCAAGAGCGGCGTCTCGCACGTCGAGGCCGACGACGACGCCCACGCGGCCGACCTCGTCCGCCAGGCGCTGTCGTACTTCCCCGGCGCGATCGGCCAGCCGCTGCCCAGCCGCGAGCCGGTCGACCCGCCGGCCGGCGATCCCTCGGCCAACGTGCCCAGCAACCAGCGCAAGGTCTACGACGTGCGCGACGTCGCGCGCCACCTGCTCGACGGCGGCGAGTTCTTCGAGCTCAGCAAGCGCTACGCGAGAAACATGGTGGTCGGCTTCGGCCACATGGACGGCCATCCGGTCGGCGTCATCGCCAACCAGCCGCGCTACCTCGGCGGAGTGCTCGACGCGGCGTCGTCGGACAAGGGCGCGTGGTTCGTCGGCATGTGCGACCGCTTCGGGATCCCGCTCGTCGTGCTGTCCGACACCCCCGGCTACCGCCCCGGCGTGCGCCAGGAGCGCGAGGCCGTCCTGCGCCGCGGCGCGGCCCTGCTGCGCGCGTTCGCGGTCGCCGAGGTGCCGCGCGTGACAGTGACCCTCCGACAGGCGTACGGTGGTGCGTACATCGTCATGAACTGCCGCGACCTCGGAAACGACCTCTGCCTGGCCTGGCCCAACGCGCGCATCGGCGTGATGGGCGCGCCGCAGGCGATCGAGATCGTCAAGCGGCGCGAGCTGGAGGCCGGCGCCGACCCGGCGCAGCTCGCCGCCGACTACGAGGAGGAGCACCTTCCGGTGGCGATCGCCGCGAAGGCCGGGTTCATCGACGAGATCGTCACCCCGGCCAAGACCCGTGAGCGAATCGCCGCCCACTTCGAAGCACGCCGTTAGCCCGCCGCCGGCGGCCGACGCTGCTCCCTCACCGGCGCTCGCGCCGCGCAACGCGACCGAGGACGCGATCCTCGAGGCCGCCCGCGAGCTGCTCAGCGAGGGCGCGCACGAGCAGGTCACGATCGACACGATCGCGCGGCGCGCGTTCGTCAGCCGCACGACGGTCTACTTCTACTTCGAGAACAAGCGCGCCGTCATGGACCGCCTCATCCAGCAGGCGTTCGCCGACATGGACGAGGCGGCGTCGCCGTACTTCACCGGCAGCGGCGACCCACGCATGGAGCTCGCGCTCGGCCTCGCGCGCTTCGTCGGCGTCGTGAACCGCAACGGCCCGATCCTCATGCTCGCCGCGCACCTCTACGGCGAGGACGAGCACATGCCGTCGCAGTGGGAGCCCTACGTCAACCGCTTCATCGCGGGCGCCGAGGCGCGCATCGCGCGCGACCAGCTGCGCGGCTTGGCGCCCGACGACATCCCGGCGCGCGTGGCCGCGCAGGCGCTCTGCGCGATGGTCGAGCGGCACCTCACGATCGAGGTCATCCGCCACGGCCGCGACATGCGCGAGGCCGTGCGCCAGCTCACCGAGCTGTGGTTTCGCGCCGTGTATGCGGGCGGGGCGAAGACCGCGTAGAGGTTCTCAGCGCGGGCGCACGACGCGGAAGCTGCGCACCGCTGAGATCGCGCGGCGGCCGCGGGCGTCGCGGCCGACGATCCGCCAGCGGTGCCTGCCCACGGAGCTGACGCGCCGGCTGAGGCGATGCGTGCGACTGCCGCGCGCCCTGACGCTGCGCACGCGGCGTCCGTCGAGGTAGACGACCCAGCGGCGCACGTGCGGCATCGGCTTCGCGCGCCAGAGCACGACCGCCCGCCGGCTCGCGGCGACGCGCTTCTTCGCGTACACGCGCAGGAGGCCGCGGGCGCGGGCCCCCGAGGACGCGGACGCCGCCTTCGCGCCGCCGCTGCCGGCTGCCGTGCCACCGCCGCCGGCCACGCTGCGCGACCCGCCGCTCGTGGCGCGGGGGGGTTCAGGCGTCGTCGTGCCGCCGTCCGCGGTCGTGCCGCCGCCCGCGGTCGTGGCGCCCGGCGCGTCCGCGGCGGATGCCCCGGCGAGCGCCGCCTCGTCGTAGCTGTCAGAGACGAGCGGGTAGGGCGCGCC
>DATMJM010000523.1:0-3970 GCA_035553935.1 Solirubrobacteraceae bacterium | reverse complement strand
CGCCCAGCCAGTGCACCGCTCGGACCGCCGCGAGCTGGCGCTCGGCCACAACGGCAACCTCATCAACGCCGTCGAGCTGCACAGCGAGCTGCGCGAGCTGGGCGTGAGCTTCCGCTCGACGTCGGACTCCGAGATCATCGCCGCGCTGCTGGCCGCGCACCCTGCGGAGCGCATCGAGGACGCGGTGTCGGCGGTCGTGCCGCGCCTGCAGGGCGCCTTCTCCACCGTCCTGATGACGAAGGACACCCTCGTCGCCTTCCGCGATCCCGCGGGCCTGCGGCCGCTCGTGCTCGGCCGCGTCGAGGGCCGCTACTGCGTGGCGAGCGAGTCCTGCGCGCTGGACATCATCGGCGCCGAGCTGCTGCGCGACGTCAACCCGGGCGAGATGGTCTGGGTCGACGCGAGCGGGCTGCACTCGCGGCAGGCGGTCAAGAGCTCGCGCGAGGCGTTTTGCGTCTTCGAGTACATCTACTTCGCGCGCCCCGACTCGCGGATGAACGGCGACGTCCTGCAGGCCGCGCGCGGCCGGATGGGCGAGATCCTCGCGCGCGAGTCGCCGACGCCGAACGCCGACCTCGTGATCCCGGTGCCGGACTCCGGCGCGCCGGCCGCCCGCGGCTACGCCCGCGCCAGCGGCCTGCCGCAGGACGACGGGCTGATCAAGAACCGCTACGTCGGGCGCACGTTCATCGAGCCGGGGCAGGAGCTGCGCAAGCGCGGCCTGCGGCTGAAGTTCAACCCGCTGCCGGAGATCGTCGGCGGCAAGTCGCTCGTCGTCGTCGATGACTCGATCGTGCGCGGCAACACGACGCGCCAGCTCGTCCAGATGCTGCGCGAGGCGGGCGCGCGCGAGGTCCACCTGCGGATCTCGGCGCCGCCGATCAAGCATCCCTGCCACTACGGCATCGACATGTCCACGCGCGAGGAGATGATCGCGCACGAGCGCACGGTCGAGCAGATCGCCGCCGAGCTGGGCTGCGACACGCTCGCCTACCTGTCGCTCAACGGCGTCTACGAGGCGATCCGGGGCGGCCGCGGGCGCCATTGCGACGCCTGCTTCAGCGGCCACTACCCGCTCGAGGGCTCCGACGAGGCCAACGGCAAGTACGCGCTCGAGCTGCCGCTCGTCGGAGCGCGGCTGACCTGACCTGGGGGCCGTAGCCCCACTTCGGGCGCCGACAGCACCCAGCGCGCGGCTCCGCAACGACTTCGTGGAGGCCGCGGATGCTCGCCGGATCGCCCGCTATGGTCGAGCGTCGCCATGGATCCGTCCAGCGCCACCGTCGCCCTGCGTGAGATCTTCGGCTTCGAGGCCTTCCGCCCGGGCCAGGAGGATGCCGTGCGCGCGGCGATCGGGCCGCCGGCGCGCGACGTGCTCGTCGTCATGCCGACCGGCGCCGGCAAGTCGCTGTGCTATCAGCTCCCCGCGCTCGTGCGCGAGGACCTGACGCTCGTCGTCTCGCCGCTCGTATCGCTCATGCAAGACCAGGTGGAGGCGCTGGCCGCGATCGCGCCCGGCCGCGTCGGCCTCGTCAACGCCCAGCAGGACGCCGCGACGAACCGCGAGGCGCTCGACGGCGCCCGCTCCGGCGCGCTGCGCCTGCTCTACGTCGCGCCCGAGCGCTTCTCGTCGGCCCCCTTCCTGCAGGCGATCCGCGAGACGAAGATCGGGCTGTTCGTCGTCGACGAGGCGCACTGCGTGTCCCAGTGGGGCCACGACTTCCGGCCGGACTACTTCCGCCTCGCCGACGCCGCGCGCTGGCTGCAGGCCGAGGCGATCATCGCGTCGACGGCGACGGCCACCCCGCAGGTCGCCGACGACATCGCCACCCGGCTGGGGCTTCGCGACCCGGTCCGCGTGGCGACCGGCTTCGACCGCCCGAACCTCTCCTTCGCCGTCGTGCCGTGCGCGTCGACGCAGGCCAAGCACCGCCACATCGCGGCCGCGCTCGCCGGGCCCGGCGCGACGCCCGCGATCGTCTACGCCGGCACGCGCGCGGGCGCCGAGAAGCTCGCGGTCAAGCTGTCGGGCAACCTCGACGCGACGGTCGGCGTCTACCACGCCGGCCTCGCCCGCGAGCAGCGCGCCGACGTCCAGCGGCGCTTCATGGACGGCCGCCTCGACGTCGTCGTCGCGACGAACGCCTTCGGCATGGGCATCGACAAGGCCGACGTGCGGACGGTCTGTCACGAGTCCGTGCCCGGCTCGGTCGAGGCGTACTACCAGGAGGCCGGCCGCGCCGGGCGCGACGGCGCGCCGGCCCGGGCGCTGCTCTTCGCCGAGGGCCGCGACAAGGGGCTACACGTGTTCTTCATCCAGCGCAGCGAGGTGACGGAGGCGGCGATCTCGACGGTCGCGCAGCGCCTGCGGATGCGTGCCAGCGAGGGGCGCTACGACCTCGGGACCGACGAGCTGGCGGCGGTGCTCGACGGCCGCGGCGAGAGCGACGATCAGGTGCGCGCCGTCATCGGCCATCTTGCGCGGGCGGGCGTCGTGCGGCCCGCGCCGTCGTCCCCCGACCGCGTACGCGGGCGGATCGAGTCGCCGTTCGACGGTCGCGCGCGCGCGGCGTGCCGCACCTCGGCGGGCGAGGGTCAGCGCGCGCGCTGGCGCCAGTACCGCGCGGTGTGGGCGTTCGTCGAGGGCAACGCCTGCCGCCGCGCGACGATCCTGCGCCACTTCGGCGACGAGCGCCCGCCCGTGCCGATGGACGGGGTGCCGTGCTGCGACGTCTGCGATGCATCGTGGGTTCCGGCGGCGCCTGCGGGCGCCCGCGGCCGCGGCCGCGCGGCGGCCGCAAACGCCACGAACGGGGACGACGGCGCCGCTCCCGCGCCGGGCGATCTCGACGCGGCGATCCTCGAGGTGGTCCAGAGCGCGCGCCCCGCCGTCGGTCGCACGCGCACGGTCGAGATCCTGCGCGGCGGGCGCTCCCAGGCGCTCGTCAAGAGCGGCCACGACGGGTTGCCGGCCTACGGCACCTTCGACCACCTGACGGCCAAGCAGGTCCTCGCGCGCGTGGACGAGCTGATCGCCGGCGGGCGCCTGCGCTCGACCGGCGGGATGTACCCCAAGCTCGAGGCGGTGTGATGGCGCGCCTGCGCGTGGGCGTCCTCGCCTCGGGCGCCGGCACGAACCTCCAGGCGCTGCTCGACACCGTGCACGGCGAGGAGGCCCAGATCGTCGCGGTCGCCTCCGACAGGGCGGACGCCGTCGCGCTCGAGCGCGCGCGCAACGCCGGCGTCGAGACCGCCGTCTTCCCGCTCGCCGACCACCCCGACCGCGACGCGCGCGACGTCGCGATCGCCGAGTGGCTGCTGGGGCGCGGCGTCGAGCTCGTCGTGCTCGCCGGCTACATGGCGCTGCTGACGAGCCCCTTCCTGCGCCGCTTTGCCGGCCGGGTGATCAACGTGCATCCCTCGCTGCTGCCGGCGTTCCCGGGCATCCGCGCGATCGAGCAGGCGCTCGACTACGGCGTGAAGGTCTTCGGCGTGACGGTGCACTTCGTCGAGGACGACGGCGGCGTCGACACCGGTCCGGTGATCCTGCAGGGGTCGCTCGAGCTGCTCAACGCCCGCGATCCCGACGCGGTCCACGAGCGCCTGCGGCCGCTCGAGCACGCCCTGCTGCCCGAGGCCGTCCGCCTCGTCGCGCGCGGCCACCTGTCGCGCGACCCGGCGAATCCGCGCCGGGTGGTCGTGGCCGACACCTGAACAGCTGTCCGTTCGTTCTTGCGCTCGGCGCCACCGGCCCGGCAGAATGGCGCGCGTGCGCTCCTCTCGAGTCCACCCGAGGACGGCGCGCACGCTTCTCATCGCCGTGGCGCTCGCGCTGCTCGCGGTCCTGCCGGCAGCCCACGCCGTGGTGCGCGACGGCACCGGGCGCAGCGACGGGCTCACCGGCACGAACACGCGCGACCTGCTGCGCGGCAATCACGGCAACGACACGCTGCGCGGCAAGGCGGGCCAC
>DATMJM010000522.1:0-2471 GCA_035553935.1 Solirubrobacteraceae bacterium | reverse complement strand
CTCTGGCAGCGCCCGCTCGGAGATGACCGACGACGAGTTCCGCGCGATGGCGATCGAGTCCGTGCGCGAGTTCTCGCGCCGACCGCCGGACGAGAAGGTGCTCGCCAAGCTCTTCGACGAGGTGCGCTACGTCACCGGCTCGTTCAACGACGACGCCGTCTTCGAGGAGCTGCGCGGCACGCTCGGCGAGCTCGACGAGATCGCCGGGCTGCCGCTGAACCGCTGCTTCTACCTCTCCACGGCGCCGTCGTTCTTCCCCGTCATCGTCGACCTCCTCGGCCGTCACGAGCTTGCCGACCACGACGGCGCCGCGGTGCGGGTCATCATCGAGAAGCCGTTCGGGCGCTCGCTGGAGGAGGCGCGCGACCTCAACGCGCGCGTGCTGGCGGTCTTCGACGAGGAGCAGGTCTTCCGCATCGACCACTACCTCGGCAAGGAGACCGTCCAGAACGTCATGGCGCTGCGTTTCGCCAACAACATGTTCGAGCCGCTGTGGAACCGCAACTACATCGACCACGTGCAGATCACCGCCTCAGAGGACATCGGCATCGGCTCGCGCGCCGGCTACTACGACTCGGCCGGCGCGCTGCGCGACCTCGTCCAGAACCACATGCTGCAGCTGCTGTCGCTGCTGTGCATGGAGCCGCCCGTCGCGTTCGAGGCCGACGCCGTCCGCGACGAGAAGGTCAAGGTCCTGCGCGCGATCAGCGCGCCCGCACCGGCTGACGTCCCGGCGATGGCCGTGCGCGCGCAGTACCGGCCCGGAACCGTCGCCGGCGAGGAGGTGATCGGCTACCTCGACGAGCCCGGCGTGCCGGAGGACTCCAACACCGAGACGTACGCGGCGCTGCGCCTGGAGGTCCACAACTGGCGCTGGGCCGGCGTGCCGATGTACCTGCGCACGGGCAAGCGCCTGGCGCGCAAGGTCACCGAGATCGCGGTGACGCTCAAGCCGGTCCCCCACGTCGCCTTCCAGCAGCCGGAGATGTCGACCGGCGTGCGGCCCAACGTGCTCGTCCTGACGATGCAGCCCAACGAGGGCGTGTCGCTCTCGATCGGGGCGAAGATCCCCGGCAGCCGGATGGCGATCCGCACCGTGAACATGGAGTTCCTCTACGGAACGGCGTTCCTGTCGCAGTCGCCGGAGGCCTACGAGCGGCTCATCATCGACGCGATGCGCGGCGAGGCGACGCTGTTCACGCGCAACGACGAGGTCGAGGCGCAGTGGCAGATCTGCGACCCGATCGTCAAGACGTGGGAGTCCTCGCCCGGGCCGCTGCCGCAGTACCCGGCCGGCTCGCAGGGACCGGAGGAGTCGGAGAACCTGCTCATCGGCGAGTCCGGCTGGCGGATGATTTGACGCCCACGAGCGACGTCGTCTGGAGCGCCCAGGACACGACGCCGAGCGCGATCGAGGCGGCGCTGCGCCGGCTCGTCTCGGAGTGCCATACGACGACGGAGGGCTGCGTGCCGGCCCGCACGCTGAACCTCGTCTGCGTCGTCGACCGCGAGTGGAGCGGCGAGATCGCCAACCGGCTGCGCCGCGTCGGGCGCTACCACGCGTCGCGCACCGTCGTCTGCGCCGTGGAGCCCCCGCGCCGGTCGATCGACGCGCGGGCGACGGTCTCCGTCGAGGCCAATCCGCGCGCGGGCGAGTTCGCGGCGATGCGCGAGCTCGTCGTCGTGCAGGTCGGCGAGCGCCACCTGCCCGACATCGACTCGATCGTCGACCCGCTCGTCGTCACCGACCTGCGCACCGCGGTGTGGTCGCCGCACGGCCATCCCGAGGCCGTCGACGCGCTGACGACCGGGCGCGCGGGCGGGGCGTCGATCGCGCAGGTCGTGCTGACGGACGCCGTCGATGAGCCCGACGTCGAGGTCGCCCTCTCCCGCGCCTGCGAGCTGGCGGAGCGCAGCGAGGTCGTCGATCTCGCGTGGCTGCGCTGCACGCCGTGGCGCGAGCGGCTGGCGACTGCCTACGACCCGGCTCCGCGGCGGGCCGAGCTGCACACGCTCTCGAAGGTCTCGGTCCGCTACCGCGCGGACTCGCTCGTCTCCGGCCTGCTGCTCGTCGGCTGGCTGTGCTCGAGGCTGGGCTGGCGGCCCGAGCAGCTCGCGCGCCACGGCGAGCTGCTGCGCGGCCGCGCGCGGGCGCGACGCCGCGAGGTCCAGCTGCGGCTGGAGCCCGTCGACGGCATGAGCGCGCCGGGTCTCGCGGGCGTCGAGATGCGCTCGGACCTCGGCACGATGCTCGCGCTCGAGCGCGGCGAGGGCGGCCTGATCGCGCGCCGCCGCGAGCCGGCGGCACGCCGCGGCGGGGACGCCTACGAGCGCGTCTGGACGGTCCTCGGCGCCTCGCGCGGGGAGCCCGGGATCCTCGGCGAGGGCATCCGCCACGCGCTCATGATCGACCCCACGTTCAAGCCGGCGCTGACCGCGGCGCGCAGGCTGCTGGGCCCGCAGTGATGAGC
>DATMJM010000521.1:0-3276 GCA_035553935.1 Solirubrobacteraceae bacterium | reverse complement strand
CTTCGGCGCCTTCGGCTCGGGCGTCGCTGCGGCGGGCGGCGCCGCGGCCCACGACCGACGCTCGGTGCGCTCGGCGACTCCGGAGGACCTCGCGATCATGCTCGCGTATGCACGGCGGGTGGTGATCGTGCCCGGCTACGGGCTCGCCGTCGCGCAGGCGCAGCACGACGTGCGCGCGCTCGCCGAGCTGCTCGAGGCGAAGGGGGTCAACGTTCTCTATGGCATCCACCCGGTCGCGGGCCGCATGCCGGGGCACATGAACGTCCTGCTGGCCGAGGCCGACGTGCCCTACGACCAGCTCAAGGAGATGGACGACATCAACCCCGAGTTCGGCCGCACGGACGTCTCGCTCGTCATCGGCGCCAACGACGTCACGAACCCCGACGCGCGGATGAGGCCCGACTCGCCGATCTACGGCATGCCGATCCTCAACGTCGACGAGTCCAAGCAGGTCATCGTGCTCAAGCGCTCGATGGCCTCGGGCTTCGCCGGCATCGAGAACCCGCTCTTCTTCAACGAGAAGACGCAGATGCTGTTCGGCGACGCCAAGTCCTGCGTCGGCGAGATCACGTCGGAGCTCGCCGCGCTGTAGAGCCGCAGCCGTCGCAGCGGTGAGTCTCCCGCTGCCCGTCGTCTCAAGGCGCACGACCCCACCCAAGCGTGCCGAACGCGCGATGAGGGCGATGCTCGGGATGAGCAAGCTCGACATCGGGGCGCTGCGCGCGGCGGCCGACGGCGCGCCGACACCCTGGCGGCGCAAACGACCGACGGCCCTGCGGTGTCTGTGCTGCTAACGCTTGATGGTGACCTTCGCGTTGTCGGAGTCCTGGTTCTTGAAGACGTCGACCGCGACGCTGGCGACCGACATCCGGGCGTTGCTGGAGCGGCCGAGGGCACGCTGCGCGGCGCGCGAGAGGCGCACGGTCACGACGAGCTTGCCCGCGCGGCGGTAGCCGAGCGTCAGCTGCGGGACCTTGATGAGCTTGCGCGAGTGCTTGACCTTCTTGGCGCCCTTCTTGCGCTTGACGGCGGTGCCGGGGCGGATGCGGTTGGCGACGGCGACGATCCCCGGCTCGTTGGTCTTGATCTCGATGCGCATCTTGCCGGTCCTGCCGATCTGCCTGAGCCTGGAGAGGACCTTGACGGTCGGGCGCGGCGCGCTGGCGTCGAGGATCACGCCGCCGGGGCCGATCGAGCCGCCGGACAGGACGATCGGGCCGCCGGAGGTTCCCGTGCCGGGCGTGCCGGGAGCAGCGCTGCTGTTGCCCAGCAGCGTCGCGAGGAGGGTGTTGAGCACGTTGTCGGGCAGCAGCCCGCCTCCGCCTCCGCCGAGGATGCCGTTGAGCGTCTGGTCCAGCGTGCCGGTGAGGGAGGACTGCACGCCGGTGACGATGCCGCCGACGGAGCCCGTCACGCCGGTGATCGTGCCGCCGGTGCCCGGCAGGACGGAGTTCACGGTGCCGCCGAGGGTGTTGCCCGTGTTGGTGACGATGGTCCCGATGCTCGGCAGCAGGCCGCCGAGCAGCTGGGCTTGGGCGGGCGCTGCCGCGACGGCGGTTCCGGCGCCGAGCGCTCCGATCGAGAGGAGGGCCGCAGCGCGGCGTGAGCGAATGTGCATAGCCATGTGGTCGGCACGTCCGCGCCTTTCCTTGAACCCCTGCCAGACTGAAATCCGATGATGAACCGCGCTGACGCACTGGCCGCGCTCGCCGGCGAGCAGTTCGACGTCGTCGTCGTCGGCGGCGGCATCACGGGAGCCGGCGTCGCGCTCGACGCCGCCACGCGCGGCTACAGCGTCGCACTCGTGGAGCGCGTCGACTTCGCGGCGGGAACGTCGAGCCGCTCCTCCAAGCTCGTCCACGGCGGGCTGCGCTACCTGCAGAACTTCGACCTCGGCCTCGTCCGCGAGGCCCTGCTGGAGCGCCAGCTCATGGTCGCGCTGGCGCCCCACCTGGTCCATCCGCTGCCGCTGGTCGTCGCGGCCTTCGACGGCGCGCGGCCCGACCGGCTCATCGGCGTGGGGCTGAACCTCTACGACGTGATGGCCGTCGAGCGGCTGCGCGGCCGCGGGCGCCCGCCGCGCTCGCGGCGCGGGCGCCCCGCGAGCGAGCTCGACGGCGACTTCTCCGAGTGGAGCCCGGAGCGCCACCGCGTGATCTCCGGCGAGGAGGTCCTCGAGCTCGTGCCGGCGCTCGCCGAGCGGCATCCGACATCCGGCTACCTCTTCTACGACTGCCAGACCGACGACGTGCGTCTCGTGCTCACGGTACTCGGCGAGGCGGAGCGCTTCGGGGCGGTGATCGCCAACCGCCTGGCGGTCTCCGAGCTCGTCCGCGACGACGCGGGCCGCGCCGCCGGCGTGCGCGTGCAGGACACCGCAAGCGGCGCCGAGTTCGTCGTGCGCGCCTCGAACGTCGTCAACGCGACGGGCGTCTGGGCGGACCGGCTGCGTCCCGAAGAGCTGCACGACGAGGCCGAGGTCCCGCGGATCAGCCCGAGCCGCGGGACGCACATCACGCTGCGCCACGACGACCTGCCGCTCGTGCGCGGCGGCGCGATCGTCCCGGCGGGCGGCGGGCGGTCGATCTTCGCACTGCCCTGGCTCGGGCGCACCCTGCTGGGCACGACCGACAACGACTACGCGGGCGACCTGGACGCGAGCCATCACGTCGCGCCCTCGGAGGAGGACGTCGGCTACCTGCTCGACGCGGCGAACGAGTACTTCGGCACGTCGCTGGGCGCGAACGACCTGACCGGGGCCTACGCCGGCGTGCGGCCGCTCATCACGACGGGCGACCCGAAGAAGTCGGTCGACATCTCGCGCAAGGCCGAGCTGTACGAGACGTCGAGCGGCATGGTCACGATCACCGGCGGCAAGCTGACGACCTGGCGGCGGATGGCGAAGATGACGGTCGACCGGCTCGTCGAGCGCGAGGCGCGCGACGCCGCCTGCCGTACGCACGAGGTCCCGCTCGGCGCGCCGGTCGGCGTCTCGGAGCTGCCGCGCGTCGACGGTGTGCCGGAGGACTCCTACTCGGCGCTCGCCGGTCGCTACGGGCACGCCGCGCACGACGTGCTGGCGGTGGCCCGCGAGCGTGGCGAGCTGGCGCAGCCGATCGTCGCGCAGCTGCCGGACCTGCTCGCCGAGGTCGCGTTCGCCGCCCGCCGCGAGCAGGCCGCCACGATCGGCGACGTGCTGCTGCGACGCACCCGCCTGGCCCTGCTCGCGGGCCGCGAGCTGGATGCCGCCGGGCCCGCCGTGCAGCGCGTCGCGGC
>DATMJM010000520.1:0-2815 GCA_035553935.1 Solirubrobacteraceae bacterium | reverse complement strand
CACGCCCGCCGTCCGCGGGAAGACGACGTGGTCGCCCGGCGCGACCGGCATCTTGAAGTCCGGGATCTCCGGCGGCCCGTCGCCCACCGCGAGGACGATCCCCTCGTTGGGCGGCACGTCGTGCGTCCCCTGCGGGACGAGCAGCCCGGACTTGCGCATGCGGTCGGGCTCGAGCTCCTTGATGACGACCTGGTCGAAGAGCGGGCGCAGGACGTCGGGCACGGGAGCGGACGATAGACGCGCCGGAAGCGCGGCGGCCTCAGGAGCCGCCGCGACCCGTGCTCGCCTGAAGCTCGTCGATGCGCTGCGACGCCTGCGCCTTCGTCAGTCCGGGATCGAACTCCTCGCCGGCCTCCTGGCACAGTGTCTGCAGGAGGAGGCCTGAGGGCCGGTCATCGGCTCCTCTCACCCGTCACCCAGTCGTCGGGGTCCTTCTCTGGATTCGGCGTCGCGCTCGCGTCGTTCATGGGGCGAACATTCCCGCTGGACAGCCACGGTCACGTCTACCGCTGACCCGGCCTGGATCAGCGCCGTCGCGCGAGCAGCGAGATGCTGGTCACGCCGTACTTCTGCGTGGCGTTGTCGGCGCGCTCGGAGACGAAGCGATAGGCGGTGTTCTCACGCCACGTCTCGATCGCGAAGCCGGCAGATTCGATCGCCTCGCGGTAGCCGTCGCGCTGCATCGCGCCGCCGATGCACGCCGCCCACAGCGCGGCGTCGCACGTGACGCCCTCGGGAAGCTGATGGTCGGTGACGATGTCGGCCAGCGCCAGGCGCCCTCCGGGGCGAAGGGCGCGTGCGGCGGCGGCGAAGACCGCAGGCTTGTCGGGCGAGAGGTTGATGACGCCGTTGGAGATCACGCAGTCGACGGTGCCGTCGTCGACGGGCGGCGTCTCGATGTAGCCCTCGCGGAACTGGACCGCGCCGAAGCTCGCCTCCTGCGCCAGGCGCCGCGCCTTGGCGAGCTGCGCCGGCGTCATGTCGACGCCGATCACGTGCCCGTCGCCGCCGGTCGCGAGGGCGGCGAGGAAGCTGTCCATGCCGGCGCCGCTGCCGAGGTCGAGCACGGTCTCGCCGGGCGCGATTGCCGCGAGGTCGAGGAAGTAGCCGACGCCGGCGAACGAGTCGATCGCCGCAGCCGGGATGCGGTCGAGGTCCGGGGCGTGATAGCCGAGGCGCTCGGCCAGCGGCCGCCCGGTCTCGAAATGGAACTCGCGCTCGGGCTCGAGTGCGACCTCCTCGTACATGCTGCGGACGCGCTGCTCGAGCTCGGTCGTGTCGAGTCGGCGAACTTCGATCGTCATGGGACGGCTCCTCTCGGGTGTTGAAAGCTGCTGCAGATCACGCGGCCCGCCGCCGCTTCTTGGACTTCTCGGCGAGCTGCCATTCGGGCCAGCCCTCCTCCAGGCGCCGCGCCCGGCGGCCGGACTCCTGCAACCGGCGCACGGCGTCGTGCGCGTACGCGCAGAACGGACCGCGGCAGTACGCGACGACCTCGCGATCGGGCGGAAGCTCGGCGAGGCGGTCCTCGAGCTCGTCGATCGGGATCGAGCGCGCGCCATCGATGTGCCCGGCGTCGAACTCCGCGGCGGGCCGGACGTCGACGAGGACGACGTCGCCGGTGCGCAGGCGGGCGATCAGCTCGTCGCGCCCGACCGCGTCGACCTCGTCGCCGAGGTAGTCGCGCGCGGCGCGCTCGACCTCGGCGAGTTGCGCGACGGAGGCGTCGCGCAGCGCAAGCCACAGGGCGAGGGCCCGGTCGCCGGCGAGCGCGTAGCGCACGCTCGTGCCCTCGCGCGAGCGCGTGACCATCCCCGCCGCGTGCAGCGCCTGCAGGTGCTGCGAGGTGTTCGCGGCCGACTGCCCGCTGGCACGCGCCAGCTCGTCGACGTTGCGCGGTGCCTGCGCGAGCAGGTCGAGCAGCTCCAGGCGGCGGGGACTCGCAAACGCCTTGCCCATCAGCGCGATCGCTTCGAAGAGTGCGTCCTTGTCGCGCTTGGAACCCATTGCTTGTTATTCAATAGAACGCTTGATACCTTGTCAAGGGTCCTGAGCTCAGATCCCGGAGGTGCCCCGTGTTCTTTCGCCAGCTGCTGAACGACGAGACGTCCTGCGCGTCGTACCTCTTCGGGTGCAAGACCCGCAGCGCGTTCGCGGTCGTCGATCCGCACGTCGACCTCGTCGACGAGTACATCGCGCTGGCCGAGGCGCAGGGGGCCGCGATCGTGGCGGTGCTCGACACGCACCTGCAGGCCGACCACGTCTCAGGACTGCCCGCGCTCGTCGCGCGCACCGGTGCCACCGCCTACCTGCCCGCCGGTGCGAACGTCGGCTTCGAACACCACGCGTTGCGCGACGGCGAGACGATCAGGCTCGGCAACACCGAGATCATCGCGATCGCGACCCCCGGGCACGCCCTCGCCCATCACGCCTACCTGGTGACCGATCACGCGCGCGGCGACGAGCCGTGGTTCGTCCTCACCGGCGACGCGCTGCTCGTCGGCGACGCCGGGCGCCCGGACCTGCACGCCCACGGCGAGCACACCGTCGAGCACATGGCGCGCGCGCTGTACCGCTCGCTGACGGAGCGGCTGCTGACGCTCCCCGACCATCTCTTGCTCTACCCGTCGCACTACGGCGGATCGGTCTGCGGGCGGGGCCTGTCGGCCAACCCGACCTCGACGATCGGGTTCGAGCGGCGCCACAACAAGGCGCTGCAGCTCGACTCCGAGGACGCGTTCGTGGCGGCGCTCGCGACGGACATGCCACCGGCACCACCGCAGCAGGCGGCGATCGTCGCCGCCTGCTGCGGTGG
>DATMJM010000519.1:0-4386 GCA_035553935.1 Solirubrobacteraceae bacterium | reverse complement strand
CATCGAGATCCCGCCGATGAGGTAGAGACTCGGCAGCCAGTCGACGGCGCGCAGGAGGTTGCGCACGAAGATTGGTCCTGCGTCCGCCTTGGAGTTGTCCTCGCGCACGACGCGCAGCTTCATGACGTGCTTGCCGAGCGTCTTGGCCCAGACGAGCTCCGCGGCGAAGAAGTAGCCGAACGTCAGCAGGAAGAAGAGCGCGCGCGGCGCGCCCTGCGTCTCGGCCCACAGGGAATACTCGCGGGCCTCCTCGTCGCCGAGCGACTTCGCGACGACGATGAGCAAGATGAAGATGATCGCGGCGTCGATGAGCGCCGCGGCGATCCGCCGACCGGTCACGTCTTGCATGCGCAAAGACCCTACCCGCGGTTGCGACCCGGCGGCGCCGCGCTACGCTGAAAGGGCAGGCCAAGCAGCCGCGGAGGCTCGCCCTTCGAGGAAAGTCCGGACATCACAGGGCAGGGTGGTCGGGGAACCCGACCCGGGGAAACCCGCGGGAAAGTGCCACAGAAAACACACCGCCGATGGCGCGTCAGCACGTGCGGCGCGCACAGGCAAGGGTGAAAAGGTGCGGTAAGAGCGCACCGGCGCCGTGGCGACACGGCGGCCAGGCAAACCCCACCCGATGCAAGGCCAAGCCGGACCGCTTGTAGGTTGCCCGCCGAGGTCCAGGTCGGCCGCGTCAGATGGATGGCTGCTCACGACAGAATCCGGCTTACCGGCCTGCTACGGGAAAGCCCCGCTCCGGCGGGGCTTTTCTATGGCCGCCTTCGCCGGGAACTCGACCCGCATGCGCGCGGCGGGCTCGCGGGCGGTTTCCATGCGAACCGCTCGGCGAGGGCGCCCGGCTCTACTGCCGGCTGCGTTCCTGGTCACGTCGGTCGCAGTGGTGCCTCAGGCGACTGCTGCGAAGACTCTCGCGTCCCAGAACGAGAAGCCCTTCCTGGTCGCGCGGGTCAGGCCCAGGACACGCACGTAGCGCGCCTTGACGGCCGCGAAGGTCGTCCGCTTCACGCCCTCGGCGCCGATGCTGACGGACGCCACGTCGGCGAAGCTCGCTCCGTCGCTCGACACCTGGATCTTGTAGGTCTTGCCGTAGTCCGGTGACCAGTTGATCTCCACCGTGTCGATCGTCTTGGCGGCGCCGAGGTCGACCTGCCACCACTCGTTGTCCTGCTTGGCCGACATCCAGCGCGTGGCGGAGTCGCCGTCGTTGCCCTTCTCGGCTGTGTAGCCCTTGCTGAAGACGCTGGACGCGCTGGCGGCCTTGTTGAGGGCGACGTCCTCGGGTGGCGGCGGCGGTGGTGGCGGCGGTGGTTGGGTCGTTCCGTCGGTGGGCCCGAATACGCGCGCGTCCCAGAAGGAGAAGCCATATGGCGTCGCCCGCGTGAGGCCCAGCACGCGCACGTAGCGGGCGCTGACCATCGAGAACGTGGTGCGCTTGAGCCCGGCGGAGTCAAGCGTGACCGACGCGACATCGGTGAAAGTGGCGCCGTCAACCGACGTCTGGATCTTGTAGGTCCTGGCGTACGCGGCCTCCCAGTTCAGCTCGACGGCATCCACGTCGCGCATGGAGCCAAGGTCAACCTGCCACCACTGGTTGTCGGCGTACTCCGAGGACCAGCGGGTGGATGAATTACCGTCGTTGGCCTTCTCCGGCCCCAGCCAGGACGCCTCGACGCTGGAGGCCGTGGCGACCTTGTTGAGCGCCTTGTCCTCGGCCGGCGCCTTCCCGACCGGCGGTACCGTCACCATCTTCGCCATCGAGGGAACGCCGGCAGCGTCGACGATGAACAGCATGTACGGCCCCGGTGGCGCCACATTCGCGTTGGGTGGAGCGTTCACCGTCAGGCTGTCGGCTCCGGCGCTGAACGAGAGCGGGACGTAGCGCTGGTCCATGTCCACGGAGTGGGTGACGGCGCCGGGGCGCACGAGCCCGACCTTCGCGATCGAGCCGGCGTCGGGCGTGCTGACGGCGAACCGCGTCCCGAAGTCGATCGTCGCCGGCGCGGTCGTGATCGACGGCCGCGGCGCGAGCTGGCCCGAGCCGTCCTTCTTGTAGAGGTAGGGCGGCGTGAACACTTCGGCGTTCTTGGCGAGGTAGCCGACAGCGTCGCACCTATCGCAGAGCCCGCCGCCGGCGGAGAGCACGCGCCCGTCGGACAGCAGCAGCGCCGCCGAGTGGTACTGGCGGGTGGCCTGCTGTGCCGCGAGCGTCTTCCACTGGCCGGTCGCCGGATTCCACAGCTCGGCGTTGTAGACGCCGTTGTTGAGGTCGACGAGCTCGGCGCCGGACGAGTTGCCGCCGGTCGCGAGCGCCGTGCCGTCGGCCAGCAGCGTGAGGTTGTTCTGGCGGCGGCCGAACGCCATCGAACCGGTCGTCGATACCTTGGGGCCGGCGCCGTTGATGTCGATGACCCTCGAGTCGCGGACCGAACCGCCGCCGCCGGCGACGAGGATCTTGCCGATGTCGAAGAGGGCATGGCCGCCGTATGTGCGATTGATCGCGTCGCGCTGCGTGTAGCTCTGCCAGGCGCCGGTGCCGCTGGGATCGATCTTGCGCATCGTCTGGTCCGGGCCGGAGTAGAACGTGCGGCCGTCGGGCGCGACGTCGAGCCAGGGGTACAGCGGCAGGTCGAGCACCGCCGTCGTGAGCCTCCGCATCGTGCCGTCGCGCTGGCGTACCTCGGGCGTGTCGGGGCCGCCCTCGGTGATCAGCATCTCGCCGTCGGGCAGGCCGGTGACCGTCGGGTACCAGCGCTCCAACGCCATGTCGATCCCGCGCGACCAGGCGTTCGAATCCGGTTTGAAGATGTGCGTCTCGCGCAGGCCGGCGAGGTGGTGGTCCTTGTTGCCGCCGGCGAAGAACATCGAGCCGTCGAGCATGTGCGACAGGCCAGAGCAGAATATGTTGAAGCCGTCCAGGCGCACATCGCTGTGCGCGCCCGTCTGCGGATCCCAGACCGTTGCGCGCGTGTGGTCGTGCACCTGGTAGTTCTCGGTCGCGCTGTCTCCGACCGAGTCGTAGGCGATGACCTTGCCGTTGGGCAGCAGCCCCGCGTGCACCCCGACGACGGGCCAGTCGACGGGCGCAGACCAGGAGCCGATCTCGTCCTTCGTGCCGCTGACGGCGAGCGCCGCCTCGGTCGCGTCGGCCTTCGTCGCGCTCATCGTCTGCTTCGTCATCACGCGCTCCTGCGCCGCCGTCTTGCGCTCGAACACGTCGTTCTTCCTGTGGTGCTCGACTCTCTCGTCGGCGAAAGCCGCGGCCGGAGCGGCCAGCACGATCAGCGTGGCGACGACCGCGATCGAAGCGCGGCGCGCGCGCACGGCGCTTTCCTCCGTGGTGGTGCGCACGCACCCGACCCTAACGGCGGCAGGCGAGCCGTCACCCAGCCGATGGTCTAGCCGTGAACGCAACGGTCGCGCGGCTTGAAGGTGGTCCGGCGGGTCCTGAGGGCCGGACGAGCACGACGATTTCGAAGTCATGAAGAGATCGTCACCGGCCTGCTGCTGCGGTCCTCGGGGAGGCGCCCCGGACGCTGCCCGCTCAGGCTCGAACGATCAGGTAGAGCGCACTGGCGCCTGCTCGAGGATGAAACGCCGCAGCCGCGTCACGGTGCGATGTTCTGGTTGAGGCGGAAGAAGTTGGTGGGGTCGTAGGCCCGCTTGAGATCGGTCAGCCGCTCGTAGACCCCGTCGCCGTACGCGGCGCGCACCCGTTCGGTTCCCTCGTCGCCGAGGAAGTTGACGTACACGCGTCCGCGTGCGTGGCGCTGCATGGCATCGAAGAAGTCGCGGGCCCAGGCGATGTGACGCTCGGGCTCGGGGTCCTCCTCGGTCCAGACCGTGTTGATGTTCACGTTGTGTGCGGCCTCGCGCTGGCTGAACGCGGTCACGTCCTGGCCGACACGGCTCAGCGCCCCGCCGAGCTGGAAGACGATGCAGTACGACCTGGGCGAGGTGAGCGCGGAGCAGTGCTCGACGAGCGTGTCGATCGCCTCGTCGGTGAGTGGCGGCAGCTCGAGGGACTTCCAGTAGTAGTGCCAGCCGTGCGGCACGGAGCGATCGAACATCGACTGCAGCGCCAGGTAGGGCTTTGGCTCCAGCAGGTCGACGATCGGGCTGCCGAACTCCTTGAGCGGCCGCACCACGTCCACACCCTCCTCGGGCGGTCCCGCGTAGCACGCGCCGACCATGACGATCGGCTTGCCGTGCACGTCCTGGGGCAGGAAGGGCAGCGGCGGAGCGACGCGCAGGTTGAAGATCGTCGTCAGCTCGTCGGGCGCGGCGGCGGCGAATTCGCGGTAGAAGCGCAGCACCTCCGGCGCGTCCTCGAGAGCATGGAAGATCGGCCCGGCGAGCACGATCGGCCCCACCCGGTGC
>DATMJM010000518.1:0-4160 GCA_035553935.1 Solirubrobacteraceae bacterium | reverse complement strand
CGCGACGATCAGGATCGTCACGGCGAGGATGCCGACATAGACCTCGACGGCCCCCTGCAGCGCTCCGAGATCCATTCCCGACACGACGCCGATGATCGGGTCGTTGGCAAAGCCGCCGTCCTCGGGCGGGACGCCGAGCTGCGTCTGGCACGTCCCGTCGACGCACTCGACCGGCAGCGCCGACAGCGCGATCAGCGGCAGCGTGAAGTAGATCGCGAAGACGGCGACCATCACGCGCTTGATCGCTGCCGGGATCGTCGCGTCCTCGTCGCGCGCCTCCCCGGCCATGTTGGCGATCGTCTCGATGCCGGTGTAGGCGACGGTGCCGATCGGGATCGCCAGCAGGAACTGGCTGAGCGTCGGCATCTCGCCGAAGAACTCCAGGTTGTCGAGCAGGACGTGCGGATTGAAGACCAGAAAGAACCCCAGCGCGACGATGCCCAGCTGGCTGAGGAAGTCGATGATCGCCAGGACGAGGTTGACGCTGACGGCGTCCCTGACGCCGCGCACGTTGACGAGCGCGAGCAGGGTGACGATCGTGGCGGCGAGCACGACGTCCCACGGCGAGCCCTTGAAGCCGTCCCACGTGAAGCGCCCGGCGTAGTGGGCCGCGAAGAACGCCGAGATCGCGATCGTGATGATGTAGCTGAGCATCTGCGCCCAGGCCGTGAAGAACGACAGCAGCTCGTTGAACGCGCGTCGCGCGAACAGCGACGACCCGCCCGCCTCGGGATACATCGCGGTCGCCTCGGCGTACGTCGTGGCGGTGCAGTAGAACAGCGCGCCCGTGATGATGAAGACGAGCGGCGTGAGACCGGCGGCGACTGCCGCGACGAGACCCAGCGCGTAGTAGATCGACGAGCCGACGTTGCCGTACGCCGTCGAGGAGAGGGCGTTGACCCCGAGAACGCGCTGCAACCCGTGGAGCCGCCGCTCTGCCATCCGCGGCGGGAGTCTACGCAGAGCGCGCGCGCCGTCCGGCGCCGCCGGACCCCCGGGCCGGCCGCCGCTCGACGGCCGCGCGGTCGATCTCACGCAACCGCGCGCGGCTACCTGGCCGCGCGCGGTCGGCTGACGCCGCGACCGCGCTGCCGCGACGGCGGCTCAGCCGGCTACGCGATCAGGGGGATGATCAAGATCGCCACGATGTTCGCGACCTTGATCATCGGGTTGATCGCCGGTCCCGAGGTGTCCTTGTAGGGGTCGCCGACGGTGTCGCCGGTGATCGACGCCTCGTGGGCGAGCGTCCCCTTGCCGCCGAACGCGCCCTCCTCGATGAGCTTCTTGGCGTTGTCCCACGCGCCACCGCCCGCCGTCATCGCGACGGCCATGAACAGACCGACGACGATGACGCCGATCAGCAGGCCGCCGAGCGCCTGCACGCTGAGCACGCCGATGATGAGCGTGAAGACGATCGGGATCAGCGACGGGACGATCATCTCGCGCTGGGCGGTCTTCGTGACGATGTCGACGCAGCGGGCGTAGTCGGGCTTCTCGGTGTTGTCCATGATGCCCGGGTGGTCGCGGAACTGGCGGCGCACCTCCTCGACGACGGCGCCGCCGGCGCGGCCGACGGCCTCCATCGAGAGAGCCGCGAAGAGGTAGACCATCATGCCGCCTACGAGCAGGCCGATCAGGACCTCGGGCGAGTTGATGAGGAACGACGCCTCTTCCTTGCCGTTGGCGACGAGCTCCTCGTCGAGCTCGATCTGGAAGGCGGCGAAGAGCACGAGCGCGGCGAGCACCGCCGAGCCGATCGCGTAGCCCTTCGTCACGGCCTTCGTCGTGTTGCCGACGGCGTCGAGCGGATCGGTGACGTTGCGCACCTCCTCGGGCATCTCCGCCATCTCGGCGATGCCGCCGGCGTTGTCGGTGATCGGGCCGAAGGCGTCGAGCGCGACGATCAGGCCCGTCAGGCTCAGCTGTGCCATGACGGCGATGCCGATGCCGTAGATGCCGGCGAG
This sequence comes from Solirubrobacteraceae bacterium, assembly GCA_035553935.1. Lineage (GTDB taxonomy): Bacteria > Actinomycetota > Thermoleophilia > Solirubrobacterales > Solirubrobacteraceae > CADCVQ01. The sequence goes on along the minus strand of DATMJM010000518.1, from coordinate 2,196 downwards.
CTCCTGCGCGGCGTAGATGCCGAGCGCGAGCACGACCGCGGGCAGCGCGGTGGCCTGCATCCCCTGCGAGAGGCCGGAGATGATGTTCGTCGCGTGCCCGGTCTGCGACGCGTCCGCGGTCTTCTTCACCGGCCTGAAGCGCGTCGACGTGTAGTAGTCGGTGATGACGAACAGCAGCGCCGTCACCGCGAGGCCGATCAGCGAGCAGAGGTAGAGGTCGCCGACCGATGGCGCGAACACCGACAGGTCTCCGGGGTCGCGGTTCTGGGTCTGCAGGCCCTCCATCATCCACTTCGTGACGGGGTAGAACGCGGCGGCGGCGATGATGCCCGACAGCACGAGGCCCTGGTAGAGCGCGCGCTCGACGTTGCCCGCCGCCGACTTGACGGCGAACGTCCCGATGATCGAGGCGATGATCGCGACGCCGCCGAGCACGAGCGGGTAGAGGGCGACCTGCGTCGCGTTCTCGCCCGCGAACGTCAGGACGCCGAGCAGCATGACGGCGACGGCGGTGACGGCATAGGTCTCGAAGAGGTCGGCCGCCATGCCGGCGCAGTCGCCGACGTTGTCGCCCACGTTGTCGGCGATCACGGCCGGGTTGCGCGGGTCGTCCTCCGGGATGCCCGCCTCGACCTTGCCCACGAGGTCGGCGCCGACGTCGGCCGCCTTCGTGAAGATGCCGCCGCCCAGGCGGGCGAAGACGGAGATCAGCGAGCCGCCGAAGCCGAGCCCGATGAGCGCGTCGACGGCGTCCTTCTCCTCCTCGCCCGCCAGCAGCAGGACGCCGTAGTAGCCGGCGACGCCGAGCAGCGCGAGGCCGGCGACGAGCAGGCCGGTGACGGCGCCGCCCTTGAAGGCGACGTCGAGCGCCGGGGCCACGCCGCCGCGGGCGGCCTCCGCCACGCGGGCGTTCGCGCGCACCGACACGTTCATGCCGATGAAGCCGGCGGCCGCCGAGAAGCTGCCGCCGATCAGGAATCCGACGGCCGTGGCGATGTCGAGCGCGATCGCGATCAAGACCGCGAGCACTACGGCGACATAACCGATGATCGTGTACTGCCTTGTGAGATAGGCCTGCGCGCCCTCCTGGACGGCAGCGGAGATCTCCTGCATCTCCGCGTTGCCGGGGGACTTGGCGAGCAGCCAACGGGACGTCACGACGCCGTACACGACGGCGGCGCCCGCGCAGGCGAGCGCAACAACGATCCCGTAGTCGGTCAGAAAGTCGGTCAAGGGAAGTTTCCTCCGAGGTTTCGGTCTGGTGATCCGCGCGAATCAGTGGACGATGGCGCTGCGAAGCGCCGTCGCGCAGACGTCGTCCGGATGCGGGCCGACTCTCGGCACCACCCGGAACAAGAGCGCGCGCAGTTTATCCAGGTTCTCGGCGAAAACCCGGAACGCCGCCTCTGCGGACACCGGCTCGACCCCCGGAACGCCCTCCAGACCGACGTCGTAGTCGGTCACGAGCGACACGTTCGCGTAGCAGAGCTCCGCCTCCCGGGCGAGCCACGCCTCCGGATACTGGGTCATGTTCACGACGTCCCAGCCGGCCGCTGAGAACCAGCGCGACTCGGCCCGCGTCGAGAAGCGCGGACCCTGGATCACGACCACCGTGCCGCCGTCGGCGACCGCGATCCCGAGCTCGGTCGCGGCGTCCACGATCACACGCCGTAGACCAGGGCAGTAGGGGTCGGCCGCCGAGACGTGGGTCGTCTGTGGCCCGTCGTAGAAGGTGTCCTCCCTCCCCCGCGTGCGGTCCACGAACTGGTCGCAGACGACGAACGTGCCCGGCTCGAGCTCTGGCCTCAGCGCGCCGCAGGCGGACGGGCCGATGATCCGCCGCACCCCCATCTGCTTCATCGCCCAGATGTTCGCCCGGTAGTTGATCCGGTGTGGCGGTAGCGAGTGATCGTCGCCGTGACGCGGCATGAAGGCGACCTCGCGGCCCTCCACCGTGCCGACGCGGATGTGCGCCGAGGGCGGCCCGTAGGGGGTGTCGACGGCGTGCTCGGCGACGTCGTCGAGGAAGCTGTAGAAGCCCGAGCCGCCGAAGATCCCGACGGGCTCGCTCATGCTCCGGGCGGCGTCCAGATCTTGGCCCGCGCCTTGGCGCGCTCGGCCTCGTCCGCGTCGCTCCCGGCGGGCGCGCCGCCCGCGGGGCCGGGGGGCGGACCGGCCGGCGACGCGGGCTCGGCC
>DATMJM010000517.1:0-13849 GCA_035553935.1 Solirubrobacteraceae bacterium | reverse complement strand
GTTGAAGCGCAGCCACACCGCGCGGCCCTGCATGCGCATGAGCGCCGCGCCCAGCACCGAATCGAGGATCAGCAGCGCGATCGTCGGCAGGACGCCGATCGCCGAGCCGATCTGGATGAGCACGTAGAGCTCGAGGATCGGGACGACGATGAAGAGGAGGACGAGGACGAGGGCCACCGCTTGAAGGCTACGCGAGCGCGCCGGCGAGACCGCAGGCGCACCTCGCAGCGGCGCCGCGCGCTCAGGCGGGAGCGTTCGCGGGCGCGATCGTGACGCCTGGCAGCCGGTGCAGGCCGACGTACTCGATCAGCACCGAGATGTCGGGCTGCGCGCTGCGCAGGATCAGCTCGCGACCGGCCATGCGCAGGCGCCGCGCGACCATCGCGAGGTCGAGCATGAGCGACGGATCGGCGAAGACGAGCTCGCCGAGCTCGACGACGACGTCATGCGGCGCCGAGAGTGCCTGAGACAGGGCCTGGCGGCGCAGCGCTTGCGTCGAGCGGTCCTCGTCCCCGTAACAGCGCAACGTCGGTGGATGTTCCTCGTACGTGACGATGACTCCTCCAACCTACCTTGGGCTCGCACGCGGATACAATCACCCGGATGGCAACCCTGCAAGAGATCGAAGAGGCACTGACGAACGTGATCGACCCGGAGCTCGGGCTCGACTTCGTGGAGCTCGGCCTCATCTACGGGATCCAGGAGAACGACGGCGACGTGCACGTCACGTTCACGCTCACGACGCCGGCCTGCCCGATCGGCCCGCAGATCACCGAGCAGATCGAGGAGTTCGTGCTGCCGCTGGAGGGTGTGAACTCCGTCCAGAGCGAGATGACGTTCGATCCGCCGTGGTCGCCGGAGAAGATGAGCGAGGACGCGAAGTTCGCGCTCGGCTTCTGAGCCGCCCGCGCGCCATGTCGCGCCGGCCGCGGCGCATCCTCTGACCACCGGGCGGGTTCTCGCGTCAATGGTGTCAACGCTTCGCCTCAGCCTCGCCCTGCTCGCGCTGGCGCTCGCCGTCGCGGTCGCGCCGGGGCAGGCGGCGGCCGCCGAGCGGACCGGCCGCCTGCTCGTCATGCTCGACGAGCCGCACGACCGGTCGGCCGCGGCCGCGCGCGCGGCGGCCCGCGTCGTGGCGCTCCCCGGCACCCGCCGCGACGGTGCACAGGTCCCGCGGATCGGTCTCGTCACCGTGCGCCCTGCCGGCGACGTGGCGCTGTCGGCGCTGGCGCGCACGCTGCGCCGCCTGCCCGGCGTCCGGTCCGTCGAGGTGGAGCGCCGCCACGAGCTGCGCTTCATGCCCAACGACCCGGCGCTCACGGCGCCCGAGGTCTCGCCCGGCACGCCCGCCGGCACGCCGCTGTCGTGGTGGGTCGGCCGCACCGAGCTGCCCGCCGCCTGGGACGTGGCACGCGGCGACGGAGCGGTCGTGGCCGTCATCGACACCGGCGTCGACGGCGGCCACCCGGACATCGGCGGCAAGATCGTCGACGGGATCGACAACGACGACATCCCCTCGCACGGCGGCGCGATGAGCGACGAGAACGGCCACGGCACGCACGTCGCGTCGCTGGCATGCGGCGCTGGCGACAACGGCGTGGGCATCGTCGGCGCAGGCCTGAACTGCCGGCTGCTCGTCATCAAGACCGACCTCAGCGACGGCTCCGTCGCGCGCTCGATCGTGCAGGCAGCCGACCGCGGCGCGGACGCCGTCAACATGAGCTTCGGGAGCGATGGGCGGGACGCACCGTCGCGCGCGATCGTCGAGGCGATCGACTACGCGGTCGGCAAGGACGTCGTGCTCGTGGCCGCCGCGGCCGACAGCCCGACCGAGCAGCAGGGCGATCCCGGCAACCTGCTGCAGCCGACCGGCAGCGGCGGCGACATCACGGCCGGGCGCGGGCTGACGGTGACCGCATCGAACTTCGCCGGCGCGCGGGCGGCGTTCGCCGGCCGCGGCTCGCAGATCTCGCTCGCCGCGCCCGGTTCGTTCGACGACCGCATCGGCCCGTCTGGGATCTTCGCCGCGTTCCCCGCCAACCCGACCGAGCTCGAGTCCGGCGGCGGGCTGCTGTTCCCGACGCCCGGCTGTCGCTGCCGCGCGACGTTCAACGGCGACTCGCGCTTCGCCTACCTCGAGGGCACCTCGATGGCCGCGCCGATCGTCGCCGGCATCGCGGCCATCGTGCGCCGCGCCAATCCCGCGGCCGGCGCGAAGGACGTCATCCGCGTGCTGAAGCAGACCGCTGCGCGTCCGGCCGGCAGCGGCTGGAGCCCCGAACTGGGATGGGGCGTCGTCAACGCGGCGGCCGCGGTCGACGCGGTACGCGCCATCGACCGCACGCCGCCGCAGTCCAAGCTCACCGGACGCACGCGCGTACGGCGTGCGCGGACGTTCACGCTGAAATGGAGCGCCGAGGACCCGGCGCCCGCGGGCCTGGCGCCATCCGGGATCGACGTCTACGAGGTCTATCGCTCCGCCAACAGGCGCCCCTACCGGCGCATCAAGCGCACCCGGGCGACGCGGCTGAAGACGAAGGTCAAGCCCGGCTCGCGCTACCGCTACTACACGATCGCGATCGACAAGGCGGGCAACCGCGAGGCGGTGCCGCCGCGGCCGGACCTCTCGACGCGCGTCGACCCGCGCCGCACCGCGCGCGCCCGCAGCCGCTAGGAGCTCGCGCCGCGCGGCTGCCTGCGCATCTCGCGCGCGGCGAGCGACGCGAGCTCGGCGAGCGACGACTCGATCGCCTCGCCGATCGCGTCGAGATCGGGCATCGCGTCGTAGTCGCCGAGCAGGCCGAAGTTCATCTGCCCGTTGTAGGACATGATCGCGATCGCCAACGCGTGGTCCTTGGGCAGGAAGGCGATCGGGAAGACCGACGTCATCTGGCGGCCCTGCACGTACAGCGCGAACTGCGGCCCCGGCACGTTGGTGACGATGAGGTTGAACAGCCGCGTCGAGAAGTTCAGCCGCGACGCCTGGGCCAGGATCGTCGGCGGGGCGAACGACTGCATGCTCGTGAGCACCTCGGCGCCGACCGCCTGCTTTGACTCCTTGAGGTCGTCCATCGCGGCGCGCACGACGCCCAGCCGCTCGACGGGATCCTCCACGTACACCGGCAGCGGGCCGCGCATGACCGCCAGCCGGTTGCCGGTGCCGTCGCGCTCGCGCGGGTCGCGCACCGAGACGGGCACGAGCGCGCGCAGCTCCAGGCCCTGCGTCCGCACGCCGCGCGAGTGCAGCCAGTGGCGCAGTGCGCCCGCGACCACCGCCAGCACGACGTCGTTGACGGTGCCGCCGAAGACGTTCTTGACGGCCTTGAAGTCCGACAGCTCGCAGGCGACGGCGGCAAAGCGCCGGTGCGGGCCGATCTCGACGTTCAGCGGCGACGGCGGGGCCGGGTTCGCGGCTGCCCAGACGATCTCGCCGAGCCCCTCGGCGGCGATCGCCGCCTCCTCGATCGCGCGCTCGGGCCGCGTGAGCGAGCCGACCGCCTTCGCGGCGACGCCGAGCGACGCCTTCGTCATGCCGGCGACCCCGGCGGCGAGCAGGTCCAGCGGGGTCGGCTCGCGGTCTGGCGTCCACGGCTCGAGGCCCTCCTCGGGCGGCCGTCCCTCCGGGCCGAGGTCGAAGAGCACTGTGCCGAGGTCGACCCCGGCGATACCGTCGATCATCGCGTGGTGGCTCTTGGACAGCAGCGCGAAGGCGCCGTCGGCGAGGCCCTCGACGAGCCACAGCTCCCACAGCGGCTTGGAGCGGTCGAGCTGCTGGGAGAACACGCGCGCGGCGAGGTTCGTGAGCTGCTCGTCGCTGCCGGGCGCGGGCAGCGCGGTGTGGCGCACGTGGTACTCGAGGTTGAAGTCGGCGTCGTCGGCCCACAGCGGCCGCCCGGTCGAGGCGGGCGGGTAGACGAGCCGCTGGCGGTAGCGCGGGACGTAGTGCAGCCGGGCACGGAGCGAGTCGAGGAACTCCTCGTAGGCGGGCGGCGGGCCCTGCGCCCGCACGAGCGCGCCGATGTGCATGTGCGACACCGGGCTCTCCTGATGCAGGAACGACGCATCGGTCGCGGTGAGCCTGTCGAGGTGGCGCGGCGGCATCGCTGCGGAGCGTAGTCAACGCGGGCGTCTACGCTGCACTCTCGATGGCGTGGGACTTCTCGACCGAGCCCGAGTTCCAAGGATCTTCACGCCCGGCGCATACGCCGGGACGATGACTAGGTGCCGCCGCTCGCCCGCCGCACTGCTGGCGGCGTCGCTGCTGACGTGCGGCGCGCTGCTTGCGTGGGGCTGCGGCACGGAGTCCGAGCGCGACGGGATGACGGCCCGGGCGCAGGCTCCCGCGCCGGCGCCGGGAACCCCCGGAACCGCGTCGGCACCGGGCCTCGCCCCGCTGGCGACGGCCAGGCGCTTCAACGAGGTCGCTGCGTTCGCGCTCCTGCGCGAGCAGGTGCTGCGCTATGGCTGGCGTCCGGCGGGATCGCCCGCGTTGCGCCGCCTCGCGGTGCGCCTGCGCGCGCTCATGCCGCGCGGGCGCTTCGAGAGCATCCCCGGCCACCCGCGCCTGCGCAACGTCGTCGGCACGGTGCCTGGGCGCAAGCCGGCGATCGTCGTCGCCGCGCACTACGACGTCGAGGCCGAGCCCAAGGGCTTCGTCGGCGCCAACGACGGCGCGGCCGGCACCGCGGCCGTCGTCACGCTCGCGCGCGCCTTCGCCCGCCTGAAGCGCCCACGCGGCGCGCGCGAGCTGCACTTCGTCCTCTTCGACGGCGAGGAGGAGCCGGCCGGCTGCGCGCCGTTCGAAGCCTGTGGCATCCGCGGCTCGCGCGCGTACGCCGCGCGCCACCACCGCGCAATCGGCGATCTGGTCCTGCTGGACTACATCGCAGAGAAGCACGGCATGAGCTTCCCGCGCGAGCTCAACTCCGACCCGCGCCTGTGGGCCCGGCTGCGCAGCGCGGCCAAGGATGTCGGCGTCGGCTCCATCTTCCCGGCCGGGACCGCCGGCACGGCGATCATCGACGACCACGTGCCGTTCATCGAGCGCGGCGTGCGGGCGATCGACGTCATCGACTTCGACTACCCGCAGCGCGACACCCTGCAGGACGACCTCGACGCCGTCGCCGAGCGCAGCCTGGACGCCGTCGGCGAGGCCGTGCACCTGCTCGTCGCGCGGCTCAGAAGATCCGGCTGATCCGCACCGTCCTGCCGGCGCTCGGCACGTGGCTGCCGCTCGCGACCGCGACGTACACCCGGTACCGGCCGCCGCGGCGGATCCGCACGGTCTTCGCGTAGCGGGAGACGCCGCTGCGCGATCCGCGCGTGACGCCGCCGGCGACCGTTCGCCAGGCGCCGCGGCGCAGCACCTGGATCGCGAACCGCGCCCCCGGCTGCGCCGGCCGGACGGTGCCGAAGAACCGCACGCGCCGGTTGGTCCGCACGCGCGTCGCGCTGGTGTACGTCGCGATGCGCGGGGCGACACCGAGGCTGACGATCGGGCTGGCGATCTCGGGCCGGCCGGGGATCAGCACGCGGTACTGGGTGTTGAGCGCGACCGCCAGCAGCGGGAACGCGAACTGCCCCGCGGCGTTGGTGAGCTGCACGTTCGCCGTCGGCTGGAAGCCGAGCGTGTACGGGAACGGGCTGGACTGCAGGAGGATCCGGCGGTTCGCGTTGCCGGTCCCGGTGAGCGTCCCGGCGAGCAGCACGGGGCGTTCGAGTTTCACCGGGTTGGGCGTGGCGGCGAGCGTGAGGCCGAGCGGCTGGCGACGGGTCTTGAACGTGCGATCCGCGCCGCGCGTCGTGCCGTTGCGGTTCGTCGCGACGAGCCGGTAGTGGTAGGTCGTCGCCGGCGCGAGGCCGGTCAGCGGCCCGGTCACGTTGATCGTGCCGGCGCTGGCCGTCGCGACGCCGGGCGGCGTCGCGGCGCCGTAGCGCGTCGTCGGGCCGTACTGGAAGTGGTAGGTCGTGCGGGCGCCGTTCGGATCGACCCGGCCCAGCAGCGTCGCGCTCTGCGCCGCGAGATCGGCGACCGCGCCCGTGCTGGCCGCCGGCTTCGTGCTCTGCGCCTGCGCCAGCGCCGGGATCGCCAGCGCGAGCGCCAGCGACGTCATGATCGAATGCCGCAGCCGCTGCGAACCGCCTGTCATGCGCTTCCCCCTCCCGATGAACACGCAGCACGCCGACCGCTGCCGCGCGCTGCCTACACTGCCCCTATATGTCCTTTGAGGTCCAGAAGTTGCTGCTGGCGGCGCCACGCGGCTACTGCGCAGGCGTCGATCGCGCGGTGCAGACCGTCGAGCGCGCCCTCGAGCTCTACGGCGCGCCGGTCTACGTCCGCAAGGAGATCGTCCACAACAAGCACGTCGTCGCGAAGCTGCGCGAGCGCGGCGCGGTCTTCGTCGACGAGCTCGACGACAGCATCCCCGAGGGCGCCACGACCGTCTTCTCCGCCCACGGCGTCTCGCCGGCCGTCCACGCGCAGGCCGCGAAGCGCTCGCTGTCGACGATCGACGCGACCTGTCCGCTCGTGACGAAGGTCCACGTCGAGGCCAAGAAGTTCGCGGCCGAGGGCTACACGATCGTGCTCATCGGCCACGGCGGGCACGAGGAGGTCGAGGGCACGATGGGGGAGGCGCCGGAGTCGATCGTGCTCGTAGAGACCGCGGCCGACGTCGACGCGCTCGAGGTTCCCGACCCCGACAAGATCGCCTACATCTCGCAGACGACGCTGTCGGTCGACGAGACGCGCGCGATCATCAACCGGCTGCGGGCGAAGTTCCCCGCGATCACCGGGCCGCGCACCGACGACATCTGCTACGCCACGACCAACCGCCAGGCGGCCGTCAAGCAGATGGCCGCCGAGTGCGACCTCGTGCTCGTCATCGGCTCGCAGAACTCGTCCAACTCGCAGCGCCTCGTCGAGGTCGCGCGCGACTACGGCGCCGACTCGTACCTCATCGACAACGAGTCCCAGGTCGACGACGATTGGCTGGACGGCAAGCGGGTGGTCGGCATCTCGTCCGGCGCGAGCGCGCCGGAGGAGCTCGTCAGCCGCCTTGTCGCGTACTTCACGCAACGCGGCGTGACCGACGTGGCCGAGTACGAGGTCGTCCGCGAGGACGTGCGCTTCATGCTGCCCAAGCGCATCCGCCAGGACCTCGCCGCGACGGCCTGACGCCGGCGCCGGCCGCGTTCGCCGGGCTCTCGCGTAGCCTGCGCCGCCATGCGCGCGCTCGTCATCTCCGACCTGCACCTCGGCCTGCGCGGCGCAAGCGAGGCGCTGCGTCGCCCGGCGGCGCTCGGCGCGCTGCTCGAGCGGCTCGACGGCGTCGACCGCCTCGTGCTGCTCGGCGACGTCCTCGAGCTGCGCCACGGTCCCACCCGCGACGCGCTCGCGACGGCCGAGCCCGTGCTGCGGGCGATCGGCGAAGCGCTGGGCCCGCACGGCGACGTCGTGATCGTGCCGGGCAACCACGACCACGCGATCGGCGCGGGCTGGCTGGACTGGCGCGGGCGCCGCCAGGAGCCCGGTCCGCTCGCGCTCGACGAGCGGGTTGCCGCCGACCGCGCCTCGTGGATCGCCAAGCGGCTGGCGTCGTTCCTCGCGCCGGCGAACGTCGAGGTCGCCTACCCCGGCCTGTGGCTGCGCGACGACGTCTACGCGATGCACGGCCACTACGCCGACATCCACCTCTTCGTCCCGACGCTCGAGCGCCTCGCGGCGGGTGTCATGGCGCGGATGGTCGGCGCGGTGCCCGACCCGGCGACGCCCGACGACTACGAGGCGCTGCTCGCGCCGATCTACGCGCTCAGCCAGGCGAGCGCGCAGCGCGGCGCGCCGGGCCGGGTGACGATCGGCAGCCGCTCCGCGGTCGGCGCATGGCGCGCGATGGCGGGCGGCGGTCGGGCGGGCCGCCTGCGGCGCCGCGCGCTCGCGGTTCCCTTCCGGCTCGGCGTGATCGCCGCCAACCGCGGGGGGATCGGCCCGGTCGAGCCCCGGATCGGCGTGGAGGACCTGCGCCGCGGCGGCCAGCTGGCGACGATGGAGGTCGCCCGCAGGCTGCGCCTCGCGCCGGCGCATCTCATCGTCGGCCACACCCACCGCACGGGTCCTCTGCCGGGCGACGCGGCCGCGGAATGGCGCACGCCGGGCGGCACCCAGCTGCACAACGCCGGCAACTGGATCTTCGACGCGGTCTTCATGGGCCGCGGCCCGCAGGGCGCCAGCCCGTACTGGCCGGGCGGCGCGATCGCGCTCGACGACGAGGGCCCGCCGCGCCTCGAGCGGCTGCTCGGCGACCTCCCTGCGAAGGTCCTGCGCGCCGCCGTGGACTAGACGACGCCGGGCGTGAACTGCACGGCGTGGCAGGTCACGCCGTCGCCGACCTGCAGCTCGAGCACGCCGACGCTGTGGCGTTCGTGCTCGACGAGCGGATAGCAGCCGGGGTGGGGGACGGCGACCTTGCGGCCGTTGGCGACGACCTCGCGGGCGCCGTCGCCGGACGGCTCGAGCACGGCCCAGACCGCGCCCGCCTCGTAGGGGCCCGACCATGAGCCCGGCTGCTCCGGCGTCGGGCGGCCGACCGTGGCGCCCGGCGCGTCCTCGGGCCGCAACGCGGGCAGCGGCTCGTCGTCGATCCCGAGCAGCTCGCAGATCTCGACCTGCGTCTCGTCGTAGGCGCCCTCCCCGTAGTGCATCGAGAACAGCCGCAGCCTGCGATCGAAGAGGTAGCGCGCCGGCCACGCCTCGTTGCCGTACTCCCTCCACAGCTCGAACCGCGTGTCGAGCAGGACGGCGTGCTCGATTCCGAGCCGCGCGACCGCGGCGCGCACCTGGACGGGGTCCTGCGACGGCGGATACGCGCCGGCGTGGACGGAGATCACGCGCAGCCCGGCCGCGCCGTAGCGCTCGTGCCACGCGCGCACGTAGTCCAGCGTGCGCAGCGAGTTGGCGCGGCAGAAGTCCCAGAACTCGACGAGCACCGGGCGCCCGACCTGCTGGTCGAGCCGCAGCGTCGCGACGTTGACCCACTCCGCCCGCGCAGGGAAGAACGGCGCGCTGATCCTGTCGGGCGGGGCGCGCACCTAGTGGCCCGTCTCGTAACCGCCGACCCGAAACGGCGGCCGGCGACCGATCGGCGGCGTCCTCGCTCGCCGGTGTGCCAGGGGCACACCACCTTCCTCCCTGCGTCCTCGCCAGATCGGCGCCGCCGACCAGCGTTTCCGGCCGCCGGTTGGGAGACCGGCCACTACAGGGCGGACTGCAGCGCGCGCTCGAAGGCGTCGAAGCCGAACGAGCCCTCGAGGCGCGCGGTGACACGGCCGCTGCGGTCGAAGACGAACAGCCACGGCTCCGTGCGCAAATTGAAGCGCCGCAGCGGCTCGCGCAGGCCCTTGGCGACCTCGTTGTCGACGTAGACCTCCTGGTGGATGAACTGCACGCGGTCGCCGTAGTCGGCCTTGAGCTGCGCGGCGATGTCGACGACCGGCCCGCACACGCGCGACGCGCACAGCGCCGGCGTCGCGAACAGCAGCGCGACCGGCTTCTTGCCGATCACGTCGGCGAAGTCCACGTCGTGCATGTCGTCGGGCGGCAGGCGCGTCTCGATCGACTTGACGTCGCCGCCGGCCGACGCGACGGTGTCCGTCGTGATCTTCGGTGGGCGCTCGCCGACGCGCGGGATGCTGTCGCGCGCGGGCTCGATGACGTCGATCTGCGTCCCCGCGCCTGCGAGCTTGCCGTCGACCTTCGTGACGACGAGGACCGAGGTCTTGCCGGCCCGCGTGAGCGGCACCTGCGCCTCGTAGATCGCCGCGAACGGGTCGTCTTCGCCGGCCGCCGTCTGGCTGCGGAACGCCGGGTCGGTGATGAGCAGGTCGGCGGGCGCCGGGAACGGCCCGCGCGCCGCGGCGCCCGGGCCGTTGGCGACGTACACCGCCGTCTTGCCATACACGAAGCCCGACTTCGGATCCAGGACGCCGAACGCGAACCGGTTCTCGCCGACGGTGTACACCGAGCCGGCGAGGGCGACCTGCGGGCCCGTCAGGTCCAGCCCGTCGGCGACCTGCTGCAGCGTGCGGCCGGCCGGGGCCGGGAAGTCGCTCACCTTCGCGTCGGTGGCGCCCTTGAGCTCGGCGCGCAGCTCTGCCGAGCTGGCGGCCTGCGGGGCGCGCGCCTCCTTGTTCGAGTCGCCTCCGCAGCCCACGATCAGCAGCATGGCGGCGGCAGCCCAGGCGGTCACGGCTCGAGCGCGCATCCGGCGCATGTCGTCAGTGCTCGTGGCCGCCCACGGCGGCCAGCATCAGGGCCAGGGACAGCACGGCGAACGTCAGGCGGACGCCCATCCCGCCGCCGAGCCACGCGACAGCGGCCTCGCCGCGCCGGATGACCGCCCACGCGAGCGCCGCGAAGCCGAGCTCCAGCAGCGTCGCGATCGTGTCGCCGACGCCGACGGCCTGAACCTCGCCCGCGCCGGGCCCGAAAGGCACCCCCGTGGTGCGCGAGAAGACCCACAGCAGGGCGATCGCGACGCTGGCGACGGCGACGACCGTCAGGAGCCGCTCGTCACGCGGGTCGCGATGCACGAGCCACGCCGCCGCGACCTGGCCGGCGCCGACGAGCAGGAAGAACGCCGCCAGCGACCACTCGGCGCCGAGATGCTCGACCGAGGCGACGAGGTGGATGAGGCCCGCGGTGCCGACGAGTCCCATCAACGCCAGGCGCCCATCGGAGTCGCTGACGGAGCGCGCGGCGGCGCGCGGGATCGAAGCGTCGGTGGCCATCGCTCGATGATAGGTACGTCGCGCGCGGGGGGCGCGATCAACGAAGCGGCGGCGCCATGCAGGCGTGCTTTTTAGACTGCGCGGCGATGCATCGGCACCGCCTGCTCGCGATTGTCCCGATTGCGGCCGGCTTGGCGCTGGTCGTGGCGCCCGATGCCGCGCTGGCTCACGGGCTCGTCGGCCGCGAGGACCTCCCGATCCCCAAGTGGCTGTTCGGCTGGGCGGCGGCGGCCGTGCTCGTCGCGTCGTTCGTGGCGCTCGCGGTGCTGTGGCCCGAGCCGCGCCTCGAGCAGCCGTCCGAGCGCCGGGTGGCCGCCGTGCCGCGCTTCCTCGACCCGCTCGCTGGCGCGCTCGGCGTCGCCATCTTCGCGCTCACGCTGTACGCCGGCTTCGCGGGCGACCAGACGACGACGAACAACCTCGCGCCGACGCTCATCTTCGTGCTGTTCTGGGTGGGCCTGGCGGTCGTCAGCCCGGTCGTCGGCGACCTCTTCAAGGCCCTGAACCCGTGGCGCGCGATCGCGCGCGCGGTGGCGTGGATCGCGGGACGGGCCGGCCGCGGGCTGCCGGAGCCGATGCCCTACCCGCAGCGGCTCGGCCGCTGGCCCGCTGCGCTCGGCATCCTCGCGTTCGCCTGGGTCGAGCTCGTCTACTCCGGCCGCGGCGACCCGAGCAACCTGGCGGTGCTGGCGCTCGTGTACGCGGCGGTGCAGTTCGTCGGGATGAGCCTCTACGGCATCGAGACGTGGAATCGCTACGGCGACGGGTTCGGCGTCTTCTACGGGCTGTTGGGCCGGATCGCGCCGCTGCGCTGGGCGCGCGACGGGCTCTACGTGCGCAGGCCGCTGAGCGGCCTGACGGGCCTCGACGTCGTGCCCGGGACCGTGGCGCTGCTGTGCGTGATCATCGGCACGACGTCGTTCGACGGCTTGTCGGGCGGGGCGGCCTGGGGCGAGATCTCCCCGCAGCTGACGGACATGTGGCGCAGCCTGGGCTTCGACCAGTCGCTCGCGCTGGAGCTCGCGTTCACGGTCGGGCTCGTCGCGTCGGTGCTCGTCGTCGCCGGCCTGTACCGCTTCGGCGTGCTCGGGATGCAGTCCGTCGATCCGCGCGACGCGACTCCCACCGCCGAGGTGGCGGGGCGCTTCGCGCACTCGCTGGTGCCGATCGGCCTCGCGTACGTCATCGCGCACTACTTCTCCCTGCTGGCCTACGAGGGCCAGCGGATCGGCTACCTCGCGTCCGATCCGCTGGGCACGGGCGCGAACATCTTCGGGACGAACACGGCGACGGTGGACTACACGTGGGTCTCGGCGACCGCGATCTGGTACGTGCAGGTGGCGGCGCTCGTGGTCGGCCACGTCGCGGGCCTGGTCCTGGCCCACGATCGCGCGCTGATCTCCTTCGCCGACAACCGCACGGCCACGCGCTCGCAATACTGGATGCTCGTCGTGATGATCGCCTTCACATCGCTCGGCCTGTGGCTGCTGTCGGCGGCGAACTCGTGATCGCGCCGCTCGCGCACGTCGGGCACTGGGCGATCAACCTGCTCTACGTCGCGCCGCTCGTGGTCGTCGTCGCGGTGCTCGGCTACCAGACGCTGAAGGACCGCCGCCAGCTCAGGCGCGAGGGCGGGCAGGAGCGCCGGGCGCCGGACGAGGCCGCCTGAGGGTCGCGCGGCCGCGAGCGAACGTCGGATCGCCGCCGCCACGACGTTACGTTCTGCGCTGCTTCACGGTCCCTGTCCCGCCGCGCCGCCCGCGGCCTCGCGCTTGAGCAGCGCGATGTCGTGCGCGAGCGCCTCGGGCGTGAGGAGGCTCGCCGCGAAGCCCACGCGCTGGCGCCCCTGGCCGTCGAGCAGCACCGTCGAGGCGGTGTGCTCGTCGTCGGCGGTCTGCGGCTGGATGCCGTAGGCCTTCCAGATGCGCCGCAGCTGCCGCACGTCGCCGAGCGCCCAGCGCATGCGGCCGTACATGCGCTGGCGGAGCGTGAACGCGCGGGCGCGCCGCGCGGTGTCGTTGGCGGGGTCGACGCTGACGGCGATGACGGGCACGTCGTGGCCGAGGTCGTCGAGCGCCACGCGGATCTGCTGCGCGGTCAGGGGGCAGGTGTCCTCGCAGGTCGTGTACAGGAACGTCACGACGACGGGGCGGCCGCGCAGCTCGGCTAGGCGCAGCATCTTGCCGGTCTCGTCGCGCACGCCGAAGTCGGCCGGCGGGATGCCTGGGGGCCGCGTGGCGCCGGCAAAGCTTCCCGCGGCCGGCACCGCCTTCTCGCCGACGGCGAACAGCAGCACGCCGGCGACCGCGGCGACTGCGAGCAGGCCGGTGACGAAGAGGGCGAGACGCAGGCGCGCGGTCACGCCATGAGCCTATTGCGGCTCGACGGTCAGACCAGGCGCCTATGCCTCGATGAGCCCGCGGCGGATCGCGTAGCGCACGAGCTCGACGCGGTCGCGCATCTCGAGCTTGCGCATGAGGTTGGCGCGGTGCGACTCGACGGTCTTCTCCGAGAGGTGCAGCGTCTCGCCGATCGCCTTGTTCGTGTAGGCCTCGGCGATGAGCTTGAGGACCTCGCGCTCGCGCAGCGTGAGCGGCTCGACGGGGCCGGTGCTGTCGTCGGCCATCCACTCGCGCAGCAGCGACTGCTCGGCGGCGTTCGTCATGAACGGCTCGCCGCGGGCGACCGCGCGCACGGCGTCGACCAGCGCCGTGTCGGCCTCCTGCTTGAGGATGTAGCCCGACGCGCCCGCCTGCAGCGCCTCGAAGAGATAGCGCTCGTCGTCGTACATCGAGAGCACGAGCACGGCGATGTCCGGCGCGTGGGACTTGATCTCGACCGTCGCCTGCAGACCGGTCATGCGCGGCATCGAGACGTCGAGCACGCAGATGTCGGGCCGCTCGCGCAGCGCGATCTCGACGGCCTCGACGCCGTCGCCCGCCTCGGCCACGACCTGCATGTCCGGCTGGCGGTCGAGCAGCAGCCGCAGGCCACCGCGCACAATCCCGTGGTCGTCGGCGATCAGGAT
This sequence comes from Solirubrobacteraceae bacterium, assembly GCA_035553935.1. Taxonomy (GTDB): domain Bacteria; phylum Actinomycetota; class Thermoleophilia; order Solirubrobacterales; family Solirubrobacteraceae; genus CADCVQ01. The sequence continues at coordinate 36 of DATMJM010000517.1, read as the reverse complement.
CTTCATCGCGCCGACGACCACGGGATTGTGCGCGGT
>DATMJM010000516.1:0-2071 GCA_035553935.1 Solirubrobacteraceae bacterium | reverse complement strand
GGCTCGCGGCGCGTGGTAGCCGACGAGCTCGCGCCGCGAGCCGATGCGGCCGTTGAGCGCCGACGGCGGCGCGGCCGGCAGTACGTCCTCGGCGACGGCCGTCGCGAGGCGGCGCGCGCTGCGCGCCGCGGCCGCCGCCGTGCTGCGCGGATGGATCACGGCATCGGTGCCGGCTCGCGCGATTCCCAAGCCGTCGCTGGCGGCGGTGCGCGCGGCGTGCTCGAGCCAGCCCGCGAGGCCGCCGCGGCCTTGCGGGCGCCAGTGCGCCGGCGCCCGCGGTGTGACATCGGGCTCGGCATCGACGAACAGCCGCACGATCTGCAGCGCGGCGATCCCGTCGACGAGCGCGTGGTGGATCTTGCCGATCATCCCGACGCGGCCGTCGGCCAGGCGCGGCACGAGGAAGACCTGCCACAGGGGCTTGGAGCGATCCAGCGGGGCCGACAGCACCGTCGATCGCAGCGCCGCGAAGGTCGCCTCGCTCACGCGGTCGTCGGGTGAGGTGAGCTGCACGATGTGCGCCGCGATGTCGAACCCGGCGTCGTCGATCCAGCGCGGCTCGGAGATGCCCAGCGGCGCGCCGTCCAGCCGCCAGCGACACCACGGAACCTCGTGCAGCCGTCCGGCGGCGAGCTCGCGCATCGCCTGCACCGAGGGGCGCGGGCGGTCGCCGTCCGGCGCGGCGAAGACCGCGCCCCAGCCCACGTGCATGTGCGACTGCTGGGTTTCGAGCCGCAGGAACGAGCCGTCGAGCGGCGACAGGCGCCGGATGGACTGAGCCGAAGTCATGCGCGTCCTCCTCGTCCGGCCGCGGTCAGCGCGGCCGATCGGTTGACGTAGGTTCCGACCGGACCGGCGGTGGCGGGTGCGACGACCGGCAGCGGCGCGCGCGGCCGGCGCGCGCGCTGCAGCGCGTCGAGCTCGTCCTCGAGCAGCGCCGCCAGGCGCGTCGCCTGTGGCAGCGCGTCGGGATCGGAGTACAGCCCGAGGTGCAGGTGGCCGTTATAGGCGAGCATCCCGATCGACAGCGTCTGCTCCTCGGCCATCGGGATGACGGGATAGATCTCGTCGATCCGCGCGCCGTGCATGAACAGCGCCTTGCGCGGGCCCGGAACGCTGGAGATCGTGAGGTTGAAGCGGTTCGGCGTGACCGCGCGCAGGACCGGCGCGCGCAGCGGGGCGGGCAGCAGCGAGAGCCCCGACATCACCGCCTGCGCGCCCTCGGAGCGCTCGCTGCGCTTGAAGCGGGCGGTCTGCTCGCGCACGCGCTCGAGACGCGCGCCGGGCGTGCTGACATGCAGCGGCAGCCAGACCGACGTCATCGAGACACGGTTTCCGAGCGCGCCGTACTCGTGCGTGCGGCGGACGTTGACCGGTACGAGCGCCTTCAGCGGCTCCGGCGCCAGACCCTGCTCGCGGGTGAGCGCGCGCAGCGCGCCGGCGACGGCGGCGAGGCCGGCGTCGTTGCGCGTCGCGCCGGTGGCGCGCGTGATCGCGTTGAGTCGATCGAGCGACACGCGGTGCTGGACGAGCGCGCGGCGCGGTCCGAGGGCGCCGTTGAGCGGCGAAGCGGGGGCGCTGGGCAGCAGGTCCTCGCTGAGTGCCTGCGCCATACGCCCGGCGTCGCGCAGCACGCTGCGGGCGGCCGCGCGGGGATGCTCGCAGGCGCGGGCGATATCGCGCGCGGCGCGCGACGCCAGTTCGGCGCCGTGCACGAACGGATCCAGCAGGCGATCAAAAGCCCCCGGCGTGGGCTGCGCGCGCCACGGCGCGGGTGCGATGACCGGCGTGTCGGCGATGTCGATCGTGAGCATCGCGACCTGCAGTGCGGCGGCGCCGTCGGCGAGCGCGTGGTGCACGCGGCCGACCACCGCCTGGCGCCCGTCGCTCAGGCGCGGGACGAGCGCCATCTGCCAAAGCGGGCGCGTGCGGTCCAGCGGCATCGACAGCAGCGCGTCGCGGATCGCGGCGAAGCTCTCGTAGGACATCGGCTCGTCGGCGTCGCCGACCTCGATTACATGGTGGGCGACGTCGAAGCCGTGGTCGTCGATCCAGCGCGGCTCGCCGAGGC
>DATMJM010000515.1:0-3465 GCA_035553935.1 Solirubrobacteraceae bacterium | reverse complement strand
GTGGGGGATCTGGCGCACAGACGACGCGACGGCTGCGGCGACGGGCGGCCTCACTGCGGCGACGAGCGGCGTCGCCTTCACGCGCGTGAAGCAGATCGAGATCGGCGATCCGAAGGTGACGGACCGCTACACCGTGCTGTCGGCCTCCGGCGATGTCGTCTACGCCGCGACCTCGGAGAAGTCGGGCACGATCTACAAGTCGACGGACCGCGGCAGGACGTTCTTCCGCGACGGTGAGAAGGATGCCGACGGCACCACGCCCTTCTCGTCGTCGGCACAGGGCTGGGGCATCGGAACCCATCACGGCACGATCGCCGTCGATCCCGGTAACCCGGACAACGTCTACCTCGGCGGCTCGTACTCCTGCGCGCTCCGGTGTGCAGCAGACCCCAGGCGAACGGTCCTTCACTCGTCCGACGGGGGCAGGCGGTTTCACATCGCCGACGGCCCGTATCGCAACCGCCCCGAACCGAATGGGACGCCAACCGCCTACGTGCATCCCGACGTCACCGACATAGCCTTTGCGCCGAACGACCCGAATGTGGTCTACAACGCCAACGACGGCGGCATCTATCGCGCCGCCAACGGCCGCATCGAGGAGCCGCCGAACGCCCTTCTCGAAAGCCACGTGTCCAAGGTCTACTTCGAGACGCGCAACACCGAGGGCCTCGGGCTGACGCAGTTCTACAACCTCGCGGTGCACCCCCGCGACCGGCACTTCACGATGGGCGGCACGCAGGACAACGGCGCGGTCATCCAGCTCGCCAACGGAGGCAAGTGGCGGTTCGTGGGCGGCGGAGACGTCTTCAACGTCGCCATCGATCAAACCGCCACCAGCACCGACAAGCTGCCGCTGTACGTCGATTGCGCCCGCTACGACAGCACCGAGCACGCCCTCCTCCAAAGCCACTACAAGACCATGGGGGATGGGTGCCGGGGCGGCTTCTGGGCGCAGGGGCCCGGCGCCACCCTCGCCGCGCCCGACATCATGTACTGGGGCATCCAGGGCACGGTGCTCCGCCGCACCACCGACAAGGGCGAGACCGTTGCGAAGTTCTATGACGCGTGCAGCGACCTCTCGCCCTGCCCGGCCGTGACGGCGGCCGCGACGTTGCCCAGCAGGCCGGATCACCTGCTCGTGGGGCATTCCGACGGCTCGCTCCGGCTGATCGAAGGCACCCGTACGCTGTGGCTGAAGCAGCCGGGCAACGGCGCCCCGATCACCGCGATCGCCGTCGATCCCCGCGAAGACCAGCAGCGCGCCTACGTCGGGCTCGGGGGTCACCTCCCGAACCCGAGGATCTACAGGATCGACGACCTCCTCAGCCCGGACCCGGACTTCAGCGTCCGCGACCTCGACGTCGAGGACAATCTCGAGCTGCCGCGCCTGCCGATCACCTCGCTGGTGATCGATCCGCAGGAGCCCGATCACATCTTCGTCGGGACCGACAGCGGCGTCTTCGCCAGCGTCGACGGCGGATCGACCTGGCAGCCGCTGGGCGAGGGGTTGCCGCGCGGCTGCGCGCGCAAGGGCGAGGTCTGCGGGACGCGCTTCAGCGTGCGCTCGGCGCGGAGCATGGCGATCACGCGCAACATCCTGCGCGTCGCCAGCTTCGCCCGCGGCATGTGGGAGATCCAGATCGCGCCGGATCGCACGCCGCCCGAGATCCGCTTCGAATCGCGGACGCCGCCGGCCAACGCCGACGGCTGGAACAACGGCGAGGTGGTCGTCGAGTGGTCATGCACAGACGACGAGTCGGACGTGAAGGCGCAACGCGTCAAGGAGACGCTCAGCGAAGAGGGGGCCGATCAGACGGCGCAGGGCGTGTGCGAGGACGCGGCGGGCAACCGCGCCACGCACACCATAAGGGGGATCGACATCGACCTGACGGCGCCCACCATCACGCTCGCCGACCGCCCGGCCGCCAACGGCAACGGCTGGTACCGCGAACCGGTGACGATCCGGTGGTCGTGCCAGGACACGCTGTCAGGGCCGCTGGAGGCGGAGGTGCGGCGGACGCTCGCAACCGAGGGGGCCGACCAATCACTCGAGGGGAAGTGCACCGATCGCGCCGGCAACACCGCGAGCGACACGCAGACCGACCTCGACATCGATCTCACGCCGCCGGTCGTCACCTACTCCGAGCATCCGACCGAGCTGACGGTGGCCGAAGCGATCAGCATCACGTGCACGGCCGAGGACGCGCTCTCGGGCATCGCGAGCCACACCTGCCAGGACGTGGCCGGCGAGGGCTACGAGTTCCCGATCGGGCAGACGGTGCTCTCGGCGGCTGCGACGGACCGCGCCGGTCACTCTGCCTCGGCCACGACGTCGTTCATCGTGACCGTCGACGCCGACAGCCTGTGCGTGCTGACGCGCCGCTGGGTGACGTCGAGCGACATCGCCACGAGCCTGTGCTGGAAGCTCGAAGCGGCGCAGATGGCACGCATGATGGGCAACGACCCTGCAGCGAAACGGCAACTGCTCGCGTACCGTCAGCAGCTCGCCGGGCAGGTCGGCAAGACCATCACCCGGGAGCGGGCGGACATCCTCTCGGGGCTCTCCCACCACCTGTAGCGGACGGAGGAGCCCGCAGGGCGGCGTTCGTGTCGACGGCGCCGTCCTGCTGATGGACTGCCTCGCCCGGAGACGCGAGTCGCCGCAGAGGCACCCAGTGCGACGACGACCCCTTCGTCGCACGCGGCATCCGATGGCGCGCCAGCCTCGTGAGCAGCGGCGCGAACCACCTCCTCGCTGCTCTTCGCGCGCGGGCCTCGCGCAAGAGCCGACGCCCGGACTCGAACCGGGGACCCCTTCATTACGAGCGTTCGCAGGGCCCCGTACGCGGGGACATGCGCGGGCATGGTCGAGACACATTACCTGCTAACCGGCATGTTCGGCCAGCACGGCTGTGACGCGGACAGCCGGGCGCCGCGCAGCCGATGTACCCGCCTCGTACCTCGCTGTCGACACTCGGGTTGCAAGGAGCTCAGATGTAGACAGCCGGTCGAGGCGTACCGATCTGTGACGCCAGGCGTTGCTGGCGCAAGACGCGCCAGCGACGCGAACCCCGACAACCGTCGCCAAGATTGCTCCGATCTGGCGGATCGTAGACGCGTGCCGCTGCGCGGTGTACTCGCCTGAGATCGATAAGCCGCTGTCGGCGCACACACCACATCCGCGCCGCTCGGGCCGTAGTTGCCTCCGAGCGATGCACTATGCGCCACCAAGCTACGACGGGACAGTGGAGTACATCAATCCTCGTTGAGCGCATCGATGATCTTCTCCAGGCGCCGCCCGAAGTCGCTGACCTGCCCAGAGCTTTCCAGCCCTCGCTCTTGCAACAGCATGATGCAGGCGTCGTTGAGTACGGCGACATGCTCGTCGGACATGTCGATCTCAACAGCAGCTCCTCGCAGCTCTGCAGCAACAGCGTCGGGAAGCGCTACGTACTCGAGCAACAG
>DATMJM010000514.1:0-5380 GCA_035553935.1 Solirubrobacteraceae bacterium | reverse complement strand
CTCCAGCGCGGCGCGACCGCCGTGGCCTGCGGCGCCGCGCTGGAGGCGGCGCTCGCGCCGTTGCCCGTCTCCAGGCGCGCGATGACGCTGCCGATCGGCAGCGTCTCGCCGGCCGGCGCGACGATCGTCAGCACTCCCGCGGCATCTGATTCATAGGTCAGGGTCGCCTTGTCCGTCTCGATCTCGGCGAGCGGCTCGCCGCGCGACACGGGCTCGCCGTCGGCCTTCAGCCACTTGAGGATCGTGCCCTCCTCCATCGAGTCCGACAGGCGTGGCATGACGATCTCGGTCACGGCCGCGTTCGCTCCCCGAAGGTGGCCAGGACGGCGTCGATCACCTGCGGCTCGTGGGGAAAGGCGATCTGCTCGAGCGGCTTGGAGTACGGCATCGGAACGTCGGCGCCGGTCACGCGCTGGATCGGCGCGTCGAGGTCGTCGAACGCCTGCTCCTGCACGAGCGCGGCGAGGTTCGCGCCGACGCCGCCGTGCGGCCAGCCCTCTTCGACGATCACGCAGCGGTTGGTCTTGCGCACCGACTCGAGGATCGTGTCGAGGTCCAGCGGGCGCAGCGTGCGCGGGTCGATGACCTCGGCCTCGATGCCGTGCTCCTCGCTCAGCGTCTTGGCCGCGCGCGCCGCGGTCAGCGCCATCCGCGAGATGCCGACGACCGTCACGTCGGAGCCCTCGCGGCGAATCGCGGCGACGCCGAAGCGAACGGTGTGGTCGTCGTCGTCGGGCACCTCGCCGCGCTGGCCGTAGAGGTACTCGTGCTCGATGAAGACGACCGGGTTGTCGTCGCGGATGGCGGACTTCAGCAGGCCCTTGGCGTCCGCCGCCGTCGTCGGTGTCGCGACGAGCAGCCCGGGCACGTGGAGGTACAGCGCCTCCCAGGAGTGCGAGTGCGTCGGACCGAGCTGATGTCCGGCGCCCTGCGGCATCCGCACGACCATCGGCACCTTCACCTGGCCGCCGAACATGTAGCGGATCGTCGCCGCGTGGTTGACGATCTGGTCCATGGCCAGCAGCGAGAAGTTGATCGTCATGAGCTCGACGACCGGGCGCAAGCCCGTCATCGCCGCGCCGACGCCCATGCCGACGATCGTGTTCTCGGAGATCGGCGTGTCGCGCACGCGCTTGTCGCCGAACTCGTCGAGCAGCCCCGCCGTCACCTTGAACGCACCGTTGAAGACGCCGATGTCCTCGCCCATGAGCATGACCGTCTCGTCGCGCGTCATCTCCTCGCGCAGGGCCGCGTTGAGCGCCTCCCGGTAACGCATGACAGCCACGCCGGCGCTCAGTCCTCGTCGCGTTGCGCGTCGTCGGCGGGCTTGGGGGCGACGCCGCCGCCGTGCTCGGCGGCATGCGGCAGGTCTGCGCGGTTCATCGCGCTCTCGTCCTCACCGCGGTGCGGCGTCGGCGTGCGCTCGTCGACGGAGTACCAGCCGCGGACCTGGTCGCCGAGCACGTAGATGTCGTCGTACAGCGCGTTCGGAGACGGATGCGGCGAGGCGTCGGCGAAGGCCACCGCGGCGTCGACGCGCTCGATCGCCTCGCGGTCCATCGCCTCGCGCTCGTCCTCGCCCAGGACCCCTGCCTCGACGAGCTGGTCGCCGAACACCGCGAGCGGGTCGCGCTTGCGCCACTCGTCGACCTGCTCCTTCGTGCGGTACTCCTCGGGGTCGGCCATCGAGTGCCCCCTGAAGCGGTACGTGACGGCCTCGACGAGCACCGGCCGGCGCTCCTCGCGGACCCTGCGCAGCGCCTCGCTGGTGACGTTGTAGGTGTCCACGACGTCCATCCCGTCGCAGCGCATCCCGGGCACGCCGAAGCCCTCGCCCTTGCGCATGAGGTCGGTGACCGCCGAGTGACGCTCCAGCGCGGTGCCCATCCCGAACTGGTTGTTCGTGACCATGAAGACGACCGGCAGCCTCCAGAGGGCGGCGAGGTTCATCGTCTCGCCGAACGTGCCCTGGTTGGAGGCGCCGTCGCCGAACTGGCACAGCGTCACCTCGTCGTGACCGAGGTAGTCCGAGGCGAGCGCGAAGCCGGCCGCGAGCGGCAGGTTGCCGCCGACGATCCCGTAGCCGCCCATGAAGCGCTTGTCGAGGTCGAACATGTGCATCGACCCGCCGCGCCCCTTGCACAGGCCGTCGACGCGGCCGAACAGCTCGGCCATGACCCGGTCGGGATCCGAGCCGCGGGCGAGCGTGTGGCCGTGCGAGCGGTACGTCGAGATGAGGTAGTCCTGGTCGCGCAGCGCGCGCGTCGAGCCGACGATCGTCGCCTCCTCGCCGATCGCGAGGTGCAGGAAGCCGCCGACCTTGGCCTTGGCGTACATCTCGCCCGCGCGCTCCTCGAAGCGGCGGATGAGCATCATCGCCTGCAGCCACTCGCGAGCGACGTCGGGCTCGGGGAGCCCGGCTTGCTCGGCAGGTTGCGCGACGCGTTCGGCCATTCGTCGGATCCAGGGTATCGGCCGCGTGAGCCCGCAAGACGACGACGTGCAGCGGGCGTCAGCGCGCAGGCATCCGCGCGGGGTCGCGAAGATCGTGCCGCCGGGCCGGCCGAGGCACATCACGCAGGCGGCGCCCAGCGACTCGAGCGCGAGCCTGCGGCGGATCCTGGCGGGTGGCTTCGTCGTCGCCGCCCTCGGTGTTGGCGTAGCGGTCAGCGGGCCGCCTAGCGACCCGTAGACGCCCGCGTCTGCTGCAGGGCCGGCAGACCGCGCGCGGCCAGCAGGGCCTCGAGCGCGTCGAGCCACGCCGCGTAGTAGGCCGCCGCGGCGGACTCGCCGGCGCGCTGCGGGCGGCCGGCGATCGCGGCCACGAGGTGCTCGCGGAACTCGTCCCATGTGGCGCCGGTGCGCTCGAGCACGACGACGCCCATGCCGAGCGCCCGACCCTGCCACGGCTCCTCGAAGACGAGCTAGCCGTTGTCGCGCGGCAGCGGCGCCGCGCCCGCGAGGCTCTCGTCGGCGGCGGCGAGCGTCCTCACGGCACCGCGGTGCCGATCATGCAGTCGCGCGTGACGCGCGCCGCGAGCTGCTCCTCGGCGAGTTCCCCGGTGCCCGGCGGGCGCATCGGCAGCACGAGGTAGCGGACCTCCGCGCTGGAGTCCCAGACGCGGACGTCGACGTCGGCGGCGAGCTCGAGGCCGAACTCCCGCAGCACGGCGCGCGGCTCGGCGACGACCCGCGCGCGGTAGGCCTCGCTCTTGTACCAGCTCGGCGGCAGCCCCAGGACGGGCCACGGATAGCACGAGCACAGCGTGCAGACGATGACGTTGTGCACCGCCGGGGTGTTGGCGACGACGGTCATGTTGTGACCTTCCATTCCGCCGAAGCCGAGCTCGGCGAGCGCGTCGCCCGGGCGCTCGAGCAGCCGCCCGCGGTAGGCCTCGTCGAGCCACGCGCGGGCGACGGCGCGCGCGCCGTTCTGCGGGCCGACGTCCTGCTCGTAGTACGACACGACCGCGTCGATCGCGTCGGTCGAGACGAGGCCGCGCTCGACCAGCAGCGCCTCGAGCGCCCGCGCGCGCAGCTCCGCCTCGGACGCCGGGCGCTCGTGGTGGTGGCCGGCGCTCATGTCGGCTCCAGGTAGCTGTCCCACAGGTCCAGCAGCACCGTGAACGGCGGCTCGTCGCTGGGCCCCCAGAGATCTGGCGATGCGAAGGCGACCGAGTAGACCGGCTCGGGCCGCGCCGGCTCGCCGTACGTCGTCAGGTCCGGCAGGCGGTCGGCGCCGTGCACGCGCTCGACGGTACCCGTCGCTCCGCGTACGTAGCGCGGGCATCGCGTGTGGCCCTGCGGGCGCATCCGCCTGACCCGCACCCGGTCGCCGGCGGCGAAGCGCGCGTCGGCCGGCGGCGGGTCCATGGGAGCGCGGCGCTGCAGGCGCTCGACGACCCGCCGGCTCATCGCCGGGTCCTCGTGCTCGGGCGCGGCCTCCCCGGCAGCCAGGCGCGCCATCATCGCCTCGACCTCGCCCGGCGCGATCGTGCCCTTGCGCAGCAGGCGCTGCTCTGCGCTCCACGTCCAGCGCTCGTAGTACGAGGCGGCGAGATAGCCGGCGGGATCCATCTCCTCGCGCGTCTGGCGCCCGCCCGGGCCCGCGCCGAGTCCCTCGAACCCCGTCAGCAGATGCAGCGCGAAGATGCGCGGCTCCCAGCGCTCGTGATACGGCAGCTCCCCGCCGGGCACGGCCACGGGTCCGAATCCGTGCATCCCGCCCATGTCGTGGGCGCCGTCCACGCGAGCGAGTCTACTCGGCGCGGCGTCAGCCAGACCAGCGTGCGAGGAACTCCGTGTCCTCGAGCGTCGACAGGTCCTCGCGCAGCCGCCGTGCCTGCCGGGCGGCGTCCGGCGCGGGCAGGTCCCAGAACAGCACCACCTCGCCGGACGCCACCTCGACGACCTCGAGATGGTCGATCCGCGCCCGGTCGAGCGCCGCCGGCCGGCGGCTGGAGCGGGTGTGCAGCAGGCGGTAGCTGCGGTTGGCGCGCATGGCCGCGACGCTACGCGATCAGCGCGCGGACGGCGCCGTCCAGCGCGTCGTCGCCGTGGAACACCTCACCACCGCCCAGCCACACGGCCGGGACGTCGCGTACGCCCCGCCGCGCGGCAAGCGCCGTCGCCTGCTCGAGCGCGCGCGACACCGACTCCAGCTCGGCGCCCTTCATCACCGCGCGCGGATGCATCTCGCACGCCGCCGCGGCGATCAGGACGTTGTCGGGCACCTCGAGGTCGCGACCGGCCGCGAACGCCTGGCGGAACGCCGCGAGCGAGAAGGCCACCGCGCGCCCGATCCCGGCGGCGTACGTGGCCGCGCGCATCGCATACGCCGAATCGCACGGAAACGGGTCGGGCCAGCGGATCTCCTGCAGTCCGCGCCGGATCGCGAGGCGCTCGAGGCGGTCGCAGAACGCCTCGCGGTCGGTCTGGCAGCGCATGGCGTCGAGCAGGTCCGCGCCGGGCAGGTCGCGCGCGTAGACGGGGATCCACTCCGCCGCGGGCAGCAGGCTGATGACGCGCTCGGCCGCGAGGTATGCCTCCGGGCTGAAGAGGTCGTAGTAGAAGGCGGCGCGCACGGCGCAGGGAACGCTCAGCCGTGGATGAGCCAGCCGTCGGCGTCGCGGGCGGCCTCCATGACCGCCTCGGACAGCGTCGGATGGCCGTGCACCATGCGCGCGACCTCGCCGTAGCCGCCCTCGAGCGTCCGGACGTTCACGAGCTCCTGGATGAGCTCCGTCGCCTTCGTGCCGACGATGTGGCCGCCCAGCAGCTCGCCGTACGTACGATCGCCGATGATCTTCACGAGCCCGCTGCGGTCGCCGTAGACCGTGCCGGCGCCGACGGCTCCGAACCCGAGCTTGCCGACGACGAC
>DATMJM010000513.1:0-6025 GCA_035553935.1 Solirubrobacteraceae bacterium | reverse complement strand
GCCCAACCCGCCCGCCGTAGGGGACCCCGAGACGATCGGCGACCGGACGGCCTACTACCTCGTGCTGCTCGTCGGCTCCGCGCTGGCGATGTTCGCCGCGGCGCGCGTCATGTGGTCGATGAAGCGCCAGGCCGCGCCGTGGGCGCGGCCGCTGGCCGGCGCCGGCACGTTCATCGCGGTGGCCGGCGGGCTGGCGCTCGCGCTGCCCGGGATCCAGGAGATCCCGGAGGGCTTCCCGGCGCCGCTCATCTGGGAGTTCCGGCTCAGCTCGCTGGGCACGCAGGCGGTGCTGTGGGCGTCGCTCGGGATCGGCTTCGGCATCGCCAGCCACCGTGCCACGGCGGCGCGCGCGCCCGCGGTCGCGTGAGGCGTCTGCTGCTCATCCGCCACGCGACGACCGATGCCGTCCGCCGCGCCGCGTTCCCGATCGACGAGCCGCTCGACGACGGCGGCCTTGCGGCGGCAGCGCAGCTCGAGGGCCGCCTCGGACGGGGCGACGCGTTGTGCAGCCCGTCGCTGCGCGCCCGCGCGACGGCGGAGGCGGCGGGGCTCGAGCCCGAAGTCGAGCCGCTCATCCGCGAGTGCGACTTCGGCTCGTGGGCCGGGCGCGCGCTGGAGGAGGTCCACGCCGAGCAGCCGGAGGCCGTCGGCGCCTGGATGACCGATGCCGAGGCCTGCCCGCACGGCGGCGAGTCGCTCAGCGCGCTGCTGGCGCGCGTCGGCGGCTGGCTCGACGCGCAGGCGCAGCTCGACGGGCGCGCGATCGCCGTCACCCACGGGGGCGTCGTGCGCGCCGCCGTCGTGCACGCGCTCGGAGCGCCCGCACCGGCCGCCTGGCGGATCGACGTGGCGCCACTGACGGTGACCGAGCTGCACGCGCGCGACGGGCGCTGGACGGTCACCTGCGTCAACGCGCCGGTCAGGGACGGCGCGCCGTGAGCGCTGGGGCCCTCGCGCTCGGCTACGGCGCCGACCTCGTCTTCGGCGACCCCGGGCGCGGCCATCCGGTCGCCGCGTTCGGCCGCGCGGCGCTCGCGCTCGAGCGGCGGCTGTACGCGCCGAGCCGCGCGCGCGGCGCGCTGTACGCGGGCGCGCTCGTCGGCGGCGCCGCCCTCGCCGGCCACGGTGCCGCGCGGCTCGGCGGCCGCCGAGCCGCGCTCGCGCTGCTGACGTGGACGGCGCTCGGCGGGCGGTCGCTGCGCGGCGCGGCGGCGACGGTCGCCGCGCAGCTCGAGGGCGGCGACGTGGAGGACGCGCGGCGCTCGCTGCGCGCGCTCGCCGGCCGCGACCCGCACGCTCTGGACGCGGGCGGGATCGCGCGCGCGGTCGTGGAGTCCGTCGCCGAGAACACGAGCGACGCCATCGTCGGCACGCTGCTCTACGGCGCCGCGCTCGGTCCCGCCGGCGTGGCTGCGTACCGCGCGGCGAACACGCTCGATGCGATGGTCGGCCACCGCTCGCCGCGCTATGAGCGCTTCGGTTGGGCCGCGGCGCGGCTGGACGACGCGCTCGGCTGGCCCGCGGCCCGCGCCGGCGCCGGGCTGACGGCGCTGTGCGCCCGCGGCGCGGCGCGCGGGCGCACATGGCGGGTGCTGCGCCGCGACGGCGGCGCGCATCCGAGCCCGAACGCCGGCCGGATGGAGGCCGCCTTCGCCGGTGCGCTCGGGCTGCGCCTCGGCGGGCCGCTCGCCTACGACGGCCGCGTCGAGCTGCGCCCGCGGCTCGGCGACGGCCGCGCTCCCGTGGCGGCCGACATCCACCGCGCCAACCGGCTGTCGAGCCGCGTGGGCGTCGCCGCGCTGGCGGCGAGCGTCGCGATCCGGAGGCTGCGGTGACGCGCGGCGCGCTGCTCGTCTGCGGCACCCACTCCGACGCCGGCAAGTCCGCCGTCGCCGCCGGCCTGTGCCGCTGGCTGCGCCGCCGCGGGATGACCGTCGCGCCGTTCAAGTCGCAGAACATGGCGCTCAACTCGGTCGTCACGCCCGGCGGTGCGGAGATCGGGCGCGCGCAGGCCGTGCAGGCGGCTGCGGCACGCGCCGTCCCCGAGGCGGCGATGAACCCGGTCCTGATCAAGCCGTCGGGCGAGCGCTCGAGCCAGGTGATCGTCATGGGCAAGCCCTACGGGACCGCCGACGCGCGCTCCTATCAGGCGATGAAGGAGGACCTGCGCCCGATCGTCGCCGGCGCGCTCGCCGATCTGCGAGCGCGCTACGAGGTCGTCATCTGCGAGGGCGCCGGCAGCCCCGCGGAGATCAACCTGCGCGCGGGCGACCTGGCGAACATGGGGCTGGCGCGCGCGGCGGACCTGCCGGTGCTGCTCGTCGGCGACATCGACCGCGGCGGGGTGTTCGCGTCGCTGTTCGGCACGCTCGCGCTGCTCGAGCCCGCCGACCAGGCGCTGATCGCGGGCTACGTGGTCAACAAGTTCCGCGGCGACCGGTCGATCCTCGCTCCGGGCCTCGAGGATCTGCGCGCGCGCACCGGGCGACCCGTCCTCGGCGTCCTGCCGTTCGTCGAGGGCCTGTGGATGGACGCCGAGGACTCGCTCGCGCTCCAGACGCGCCCTCCGGAGGCGCCCGCCGTCGCCGACACGCTGGACGTCGCCGTCGTCGCGCTGCGCTGGATGAGCAACTTCACAGACCTCGACGCGCTGTCGGCCGAGCCGGGCGTGCGGGTGCGCTTCACGCGCTCGCCGGCCGATGTCGAGCGCGCCGACCTCGTGGTGATCCCGGGCACGAAGGCCACGGTCGAGGACCTCGCGCGGCTGCGCGCGGCCGGTCTCGACGAGGCGCTGCGCGCACGCGCGGCCGACGGCGATCCGATCCTCGGCATCTGCGGCGGCTACCAGATGCTCGGCGCGTCGATCCGCGACGACGTCGAGTCGCGCGCCGGCGCCGTCGAGGGGCTCGGCCTGCTGCCGGTGCGCACGGTCTTCCACGCCGACAAGCTGCTGCGCCGCCGCGCGGGCGGCTGCCCGTCGCTCGGCGGCACGCGCTCGTCGAGCGGCTATGAGATCCGCCACGGGCGCGTCGCCCGCCACGGCGGAGAGCCGCTGCTCGTCGCCGACGACGGCGAGCCGGACGGCTGCCGCGACGGCTGGACGCTCGGCACCGCCTGGCACGGCGCGCTCGAGGACGACGCGCTGCGCCGTGCGCTGCTGCGCGCGGTCGCCGCGGCGCGCGGCCGGAGGTTCGTGGCCGGCGACACGCCGTTCGCCCGGCTGCGCGCCGCGGCGACCTCGTCGAGCAGCATGTCGACACCGCCACCGTCCTCGCGCTGCTGAAATCCGGCGTCCCGCCCGACCTGCCCACGATCCATTCGGAAGTGAGAGCCTTTGCTGCGCTTCGTCACGACAGCTGACACCGAGATCCTCGCCACGGCCGCCGCCGTCGAGCGCCTCGGCGACGACTTCCCCGCCGTGCGCTGCGCCAATCCGGCCGGCGCGGTCGACCAGCAGGCGTTCGTCGACGACGTGCTCGCCGGCGCCGCGGTCGTCCTGTGCCGGATCCTCGGCGGCCGCCGCGGCTGGCCGGAGGGCTTCGACCTGCTGCGCGCGCGCTGCCTGCGCGACGGCATCCCGCTGCTCGCGCTCGGCGGCGAGATCGAGCCGGATGCGGAGATGACCGCGCTGTCGTCGGCGCCCGCCGGCGCCGTCGCGCAGGCGGGCGAGTACCTGCGCCACGGCGACGTCGCCAACGTCGAGCAGCTGCTGCGCTTCCTCGCCGACACGTTCCTGCTGGAGGGCCACGGCTTCGAGCCCCCGCACGAGGTGCCCGACCTCGGCGTCTACGTGCCGGGCGACGACGACGTCGCGATCGAGGAGGCGCTGGCGCGCTGCGCGCCCGGTCGCCCGACCGTCGGCATCTGCTTTTACCGCTCGCACCGCATCACGGGCAACGCGGCGTGGGTCGACGAGCTGAGCGCGCAGGTCGAGGCGGCAGGCGGCAACGCGATCGCCGTGTGGTCGACCACGCTGCGGCGCGACGGCGCCGGCAACGTCCCGGCGCTCGCGCTGCTCGAGGGGCACGTCGACGCGCTGCTCGTGACGATGCTCGCGACCGGCGGCTCCAACGCCGCCGACGCCGAGCAGCGCTGGGACGCGGCCGCGCTCGAGGCGCTGGACGTGCCGGTGCTGCAGGCCGTCTGCGCGACGTCGTCGCGTGCGGCGTGGGAGGAGTCGGCCAACGGGCTGACGCCGCTGGACGCCGCGACGCAGGTCGCGATTCCGGAGTTCGACGGGCGGCTGCTCGGCGGCGTCGTGTCGTTCAAGGAGCGAGGCAGCGAAGCCGGTTCGGTCGTCGGTGCCGCGATCCCGCGCTACGTCGCCGATCGCGAGCGCTGCGCGCGCGTCGCGCGGCTCGCGGTCCGCCACGCGCGGCTGCGCGCGACGCCCAACGCCGACAAGAAGATCGCGCTGCTGCTCACGAGCTTTCCGACGAAGCACGCCCGCGTCGGGATGGCCGTCGGGCTCGACACGCCGGCCAGCGCGCTGCGCCTGCTCGACGCGCTGGCCGAGGCCGGCTACGACGTGCAGCGCCCCTACGCGCACGGCGACGAGCTCATGCACGCGCTCATCGCCGGCGGCGGCCACGACCCCGAGTTCGTCAGCGACGAGCAGCTCGCCGCCGCGACGCTGCGCCTGCCGGTCGCCGAGTACGAGCGCTGGTACGCGACGCTGCCGGAGTCGCTGCGGACGTCGATCCAGGAGCGCTGGGGGCCGCCGCCGGGCGACCAGTTCGTGCACGGCGGGGACTTCGTCGTCGCGGCGCTCGAGCTCGGCAACGTGCTTGTCGCGATCCAGCCGCCGCGCGGCTACGGCGACGATCCCGTCGGCATCTACCACGACCCCGAGCTGCCGCCGACGCACCACTACCTGGCCTGCTACCGCTTCCTGCGGGCGGCGTGGGGCGCAGACGCGATCGTCCACCTCGGCAAGCACGGCACGCTGGAGTGGCTGCCGGGCAAGATGCTCGCGCTGTCGGCCGCCTGCGCGCCCGACGCGGCGATCGGCGACATCCCGCTCGTCTACCCCTTCGTCGTCAACGACCCCGGGGAGGGCGTGCAGGCCAAGCGCCGCGCGCACGCGGTGATCGTCGACCACCTCGTGCCGCCGATGATGCGCGCCGAGACGTACGACGAGCTCGCCGAGCTCGAGGCGCTGCTCGACGAGTACGCGCGCCTGGAGATCCTCGACCCGCCGAAGCTGCCGGGCCTCGCCGCGCAGATCTGGGACGCGATCGAGCGCGCGAACCTGCAGGCCGACCTCGGGGTGCAGGAGCGTCCGGACGACCTCGGCCTGCTCGTCGAGCACATCGACGGCTACCTCTGCGAGGTCAAGGACATCCAGGTCAAGGACGGGCTGCACGTGCTCGGCGCGCCGCCCGCGGGCGAGCAGCTGCGCGGGCTCGTCGGGGCGGTGCTGCGGCTCGCGCAGGGCGACGCGCCGGGGCTGCGCGCGGCGCTCGCGGGCGCGCTCGGCCTGGACGACGGCGCGCTCGCGACGACGCGCGGCGCCGACCGGCTCGAGGAGGTGCAGGCGGCGCTGCTGGAGAAGCTCGCCGCGCGAGGTTGGGCGTCCGCCGCCGTGCCGGAGGTCTGTCGCGAGGTCCTCGGCGACCACGACGCCGACGTCGCCGCGGCGCTGCGCTTCGGCTGCGACGTCGTCGTCCCGCGGCTGCAGCGGACGACCGACGAGCTCGACCACCTGCTCGCGGCGCTCGAGGGCCGCCACGTGCCGGCGGGGCCGAGCGGCAGCCCGACGCGCGGGCGCGCCGACGTCCTGCCGACCGGGCGCAACTTCTACTCGGTCGACCCGCGCGCGCTGCCGTCGCAGCTGTCGTGGGAGACGGGCCGGCGGCTGGCCGACGCGCTGCTCGAGCGCCACGTCGCCGACCACGGCGAGCTGCCGCGGATGGTCGGCCTCGTCGCCTGGGGGACGAGCGCGATGCGCACGCAGGGCGACGACGCCGCCGAGATCTTCGCGCTGCTCGGCGTGCGGCCTGTGTGGGCCCGCGAGTCGCGCCGC
>DATMJM010000512.1:0-2018 GCA_035553935.1 Solirubrobacteraceae bacterium | reverse complement strand
CTCGGCGGCGCGTCATCTGCGCTCTGCGCAACCTCCAAACGAATCCCTGCCGGCGAAACGCCTGCTCACGCAGGCGAAGTCACGCCGGCGTCACCACCAACCGACGAGAAGACCCTGAAGAAGCTCGTGCTCGGCGCGACGCTGCCAGGAGAGCCGCTGTATCGCGCTTTCGGCTTCCGCGAGATCGAGCGTTTCATGGTCAACGTGCCGACTCGCGACCTGCCGCGATGGACACCGCATAGAGCCACGAGCGATAGCCCACCAGCCTGGACGCCAGCGCTGCTATTCGCGCAGAAGAGCAGCGTGCGAGTTGTCGCTGGGTTCGAACGACGGAAGGCCCCGCGAGAAGCGGGGCCTTCCAGTGTCGTGCTGCGGTGAGTGGGCGGGACGTGCGCTACCGGTACACGAAACGGAACTGCTGGTTGCCGCCGCCGTTGCAGCCCCACTGATGCACGTTGGCGCCGTCCCATGTCGATGCCCACGCGACGTCGACGCACGCGAAGCTGTGACGGGCGATGAGCTGGTAGTAGCCGCTGTCGATGTAGCGCAGCCTGAACTGCTGGTTGTAACCGGCCCCGCAGGTGTACTGCTGGATGTTGGCCCCGTCCCCGCGGCTTCCGTACTCGACGTCGAGGCACTTGCCGCTGTGACGGGCGACGATCTTGTAGTACTTGCCGTAGTAGTCGCTGTCGGTGTACTGCAGCGAGAACTGCTGGTTGTAGCCGCCGTTGCAGCTCCACTGTCCCACGTTGGCGCCGTTCCACTGGCTGGCCCATGCCACGTCGAGGCACTTGCCGCTGTGGCGCGGCTTGATCTCGTAGGCGGCGTCGGCCTGGGCGGCGGGGGCGACGGCGGCGGCCGCCATGGCCAGCAGCACGGCGCTCAGGGCGCGCTTGCGGTTGCGGCGGGTGAGGCTGATCGAACGCATTGCATCTGCTCCTTGTGAGCATCGAGGAATCTGACGCCGCGAGGCTCTCGTCGCACGGCTACGCCGCGCCTACACGCGGTTACCGCGCGGCAACAGCGCTGGCGCGCGCAAGACCGTCACCACGACTAGTGGGCTCTGGCCACGTGGCGATGGGGAGCGGCGCCCGAAAAGGCGTTCGTCGCCCGCTACGGCTGGTGGCGCGGACGGCCCACATCGGTCAGGCTGTGCGCTTCGAAGCACCTCGGTGAGGGGGAAATGGTCAGGTACACGATCCTCGGCCCTGTTGGGCTCTGTGACGGTGAGCGCCGGGTCGCGGTCGGGGGACCGCGTCAGGTTGCGCTCCTGGCGCTGCTGCTGCTCAACGCCAATCGCGCGGTGTCCGGCGACGAGCTGATCGACGCGCTGTGGGGAGACCTCGGGCCGCAGGGGGCGCTCAAGCGCCTGCAGGTGGCGGTCGTGCGACTGCGCCGAACGCTCGACGCTCACCTCGTCGATGGTGGTCCCGTGCTGCGGACCGTCGCTGGGGGCTACCTGCTCGAGGTCTCGCCGGGCGACGTCGATGCCGATGTCTTCCAGGCGCGCGCCGAGGAGGGGCGCCGCGCGCTGCAGGCCGGTGACGCGCAGCGCGCGCGGAAGGTCCTGTGCGAGGCGCTCGGGATGTGGCGCGGCGGGGCGCTGGCGGACGTCGCGTACGAGCAGTTCGCGCTGACTGAGATCCGGCGGCTGGAGGAGCTGCGCCTTGCTGCGCTCGAGTCGCGAATCGATGCCGAGCTGCGGCTCGGCGAGCACGGCGGGCTGGTCGGCGAGCTGGAGTCGCTCGTCGCCGCGCATCCGGGGCGCGAGCGCTTCGCCGCGCAGCTCATGCTCGCGCTGTATCGCTGCGGGCGCCAGGCAGACGCGCTGGAGGTCTACACGCGTGCGCACCGGTACCTGTCAGGCGAGCTGGGCCTGGACGCCGGGCCCCAGCTCAAGGAGCTTCAGCGCTCGATCTTCGACCAGGATCCCGCGCTCGAGCTCGAACCTGCCGCGGCGACGCAGCCGCCGGCCGACGCGCCGGCTGCGGCGAGCGCCATCGCGCTGCCCGCGGCGC
>DATMJM010000511.1:0-8133 GCA_035553935.1 Solirubrobacteraceae bacterium | reverse complement strand
TCGCCAACGTCATCGCGAACGTCGTCACCAAGAACTCGTGACCTCCTGATCGCCGTCGCCACGACGATCACGAGGATGATGTCGCTTTCCACGAGCTAGGCGACGGCGATCAGGAGGTCACGAGTTCTTGGTGACGACGTTCGCGATGACGTTGGCGATGTGCTCGGTGGCGTCGATCGCCTCCTCGAGGCGCTCGAAGATGTCCTTCCAGCGAATCACGACCATCGGATCGATGCCGTTGTCGAACAGCGACGCGACCGCCTCGCGTGTCACCCGGTCGCCCTCGGTCTCCAGCCGGTGGATCTCCCCGGTGTAGTGCGAGACGTCCCTGAAGCCGCGGATCCGCGGCACCGCCTCGTTGATGCGTCGGCAGCACTCCTTGAGGATGTGGGCCTGGCGCTGGGCCTGCTCCATCGGCGCCTCGATCTTGTAAAGGCCCAGGTAGTCGGCGACCTCCTCGGTGAGGTCCACGATGTCGTCGAGGCCGGACGCCAGCGCGAGGATGTCCTCGCGGTCGATCGGCGTCACGAACGTCGCGTTGAGGCGCTGGATCATGTCGTAGGTGATCCGGTCGCCCTCCTGCTCACACAGCAGGATCGAGCGCGCGAGGTCGTTGTGCTCGGGAAACCCGCGCAGCATCTCGTCGAGCAGCTCGGCGCCGCGCAGAACGTTGCCGGCGGCCTCCTCGAAGAGGTCGAAGAAGGCGTGGTCCTTGGGTGCGAAGACCTGCGAGAGCCATGCCATCGCCCGGACTCTACGTCAGGCGGTCACGGAACGAGGAGAGCTCCTCGGGATCGATCGCGTAACCGTGCTCGGGCGCCGGGTAGCGTCGCGAGCGCACGTCGGCGGCGAACGAGCGGACCCCCGCGACCATCTCGTCCTGCAGGTCGGCGTAACGCTTGACGAAGCGTGCCCCGAGGCCGTCGCGGATGCCGAGCAGGTCGTGGAAGACCAGGACCTGCCCGTCCGTGGACGGCCCTGCGCCGATGCCGATCACCGGGACGTCGATGCGCTCCATCAGCAGCTCGGCGACGTCCGACGGGATCGCCTCGAAGACGATCGCGAAGCAGCCGGTCGCCTGCAGCGCGAGCGCGTGCGCCGCGACCCTGGCGGCCGCGTCGGCGTTGCGACCCTGCGCGCGGTAGCCGCCGAGCGCCGTCGCCGTCTGCGGCGTCAACCCGACGTGGCCCATGACCGGGATCCCGGCGCCGGCGATCGCCCGTGCGCGGGCGCAGGACGCCGGCCCGCCGCCCTCGAGCTTGATCGCGTCGCAGCCGGCCTCCTTGACGAAGCGCAGCGCATTGGAGATCGCCTGCTCGTCGGAGACCTCGTATGAGCCGAACGGCATGTCGCCGACCATCAACGGCGTGCGCAGGCCGCGCCGCACCGCGCGCGCGAGGACGAGCAGCTCGTCGAGCTCGACCGGCACCGTCGATGGATAGCCGAGCACCGTCATGGCGCCCGAGTCGCCGACGAGGACCATGTCGACGCCCGCCTCCTCGGCGGCGCGCGCGCTCGGGAAGTCGTAGGCGGTCACCATCACGATCGGGTCGCCGAGGCGCTTCATCTCGGCCAGGCGCGGGAGGGTGACCGGCAGGCGGTCGATCGCGGCGCCGGCCGAGATCTGGCTGGGATGGCTGGACATCAGGAGTGCTTTTCGGAGGTGGTGAGCAGGGTGGCGACCTCGTCGTCGACGTCGAGGACGCGGTTCGTGCCGGCTTCCACATGGACGACGCAGGGCTCGTATTCGCGCAGCTCGGCGCGGTCGTACTGCGCGTAGGAGATGACGATGATGGTGTCGCCGCGGTGCACGAGGCGGGCGGCGGCGCCGTTGACCTGGACCATGCCGGAGCCGCGCTCGCCCGCGATCGTGTAGGTCTCGAAGCGCGCGCCGTTGTCGACGTCGACGACGTGCACCTGCTCGTGCGCGAGGATGTCGGCGGCCTCGAGCAGGTCGGGATCGATCGTGATCGAGCCCACGTAGTGCAGGTCGCAGTCGGTGACGGTCGCCCGGTGGATCTTGGACTTGAGCATCGTTCGCTGCACGAGGTTCATCAGCTCCCGTTGAGGATGTCGTTGTCGATCAGGCGCACTCCGCCCACGCGCGCGGCGACCGCGACGAGCACCTGCTCGTCGCCGACGCTTGCGACCGGGGCAAAGGTGTCGGGCGCTACGAGCTCGAGGTACTCCGGCTCGACGCTCAGCTCGGCCATCGCCGCACGGCCGATCGCGGCGAGGATCGTCGCATCGCGCTCGCCGGCGGCGTGGCAGGCGCGGACGGCCTCCAGGCCCCGGTGCAGGGCCGGCGCGCGCAGGCGGTCCTCGTGGCGCAGGCGTACGTTGCGGCTCGAGAGGGCGAGCCCGTCCGGCTCGCGGACCGTCGCGCCGACCTCGATCCGTACCGGGATGTCGAGGTCGCGCACGAGGCGGCGGATCACCGCGACCTGCTGCGCGTCCTTCTGGCCGAAGAACGCGGCGTCGGGCTGCACCATGTTCAAGAGCTTCGTGACGACCGTCGCGACGCCGCTGAAGTGCGCCGCGCCGCGGTGCACGCCCTCCAGCGGCGCCGACACCGCGCCGACGGTGACCGCGGTGGCGAAGCCGCGCGGATAGACCTCCTCCGGCGGCGGCGCGAAGAGGATGTCCGCACCCGCCTCGGCCGCGAGCTGCGCGTCGCGCGCCTCGTCGCGCGGATAGTCCTCGAGGTCCTTGGACTCGTCGAACTGCGACGGGTTGACGAACAACGACACGACCACCTCGTCGTACGCCGCGCGCGCCCGGCGGACCAGCGAGAGGTGGCCCTCGTGCAGGGCGCCCATCGTCGGCACGAGGCCGATGCTGCGCCCGGCGCGGCGCGGCCCGTTGAGGGCGGCGCGCAGCTCGGCGACGGTGCGCAGCGTCCTCATCCGGGCACCCGAGCGGCACTGCCGGGCGCCGCGGCGAGGCGCCGCGTCGCAGCGGCGAGCGCATCGAAGAGCTCGAGCTCGAGCGGCAGGCGCTCGGCGACGGCCTCGCGCTGCCGGGCGACGGTCTGCTCGTCGCCCCGCGCGATCGGCCCCGTGAGCGCGTGTCCGGCGCCGAACCGCGCCCAGTTGTCGACGGTCGCGCGGACGAGCCGGGCGAGCGGCTCTCGCCCGAGGCCGCACGTCTGCGCGAGGCGCTCGGCGAGATCCTCGATCGTGACGAGGAAGTTCGAGGCGATGCACGCTGCGGCGTGGTAGGCGACGCGATCGCCGTCGTCGATCCGCACGGGCGCCATCGCGAGGGCGAGGGCGATCGCCTCCGCCGCCTCGAGCGCGCGGTCGGTCGCGCCGGCGATCGCCGCGGTCGCCTCTGCGAAGCGCGCGCCATGCTCGGTGATGGTCATGAGCGGATGCAGCGAGAAGGCCTCGTGCGGTCCGAGCGCGTCGAGCGCCGTCGCCGCGGAGGTGTGACCGACGAGCAGCCCCGGGCGGGCGGGCAGCGTCGAGGCGGCCGTCTCGATCTCGTCGTCCGGCACGCAGAGCAGTACCGCCGCCGCGGCGCCGGACGGGCTTTCGCCTCGCCGCAGCGGCCCCTCGACTGCGACCCCGGCATCGGCGAGCGCGGCGGCGAGCGCGGTTCCCATGCGCCCGGCGCCGACGACCGCGACGCGGCCGGGGGTGCGTGCCTGTGCAGGCAGCCTGAACGAGGCTTGCGATGTCATCGTGTCGGTCCAGTCCTCCTTCGAGGTACCGGTCGCGTTGTGCTGACGGCCCGGCGGTTGGCGCCGCCGCGCTGCCCGACAGTGTATCGACGGCCGAGCGCTCTACCATCGCGCCGTGGCCACGAAGGAGGAGCGCCGCGCGCAGCTCACCGCGGTCTACCGCGAGGCTCGCGCTTGCACGCGCTGCTCCGGGCTCGCGAGCACCCGCACGCAGGTCGTCTTCGGGGCGGGCAACGCCGACGCCGACCTCATGTTCGTCGGCGAGGCGCCCGGTGCGCGCGAGGACGAGCAGGGGCTGCCGTTCGTCGGCGCAGCCGGCAAGCTGCTCGGCGAGCTGCTCGGCGAGGTGGGGCTGACGCGCGACGACGTGTTCATCGCCAACGTCCTGAAATGTCGCCCGCCCGGCAACCGCGACCCGCTGCCGGTCGAGATCGACAACTGCTCGGAGTATCTCTACGAGCAGGTCAAGCTCATCGAGCCGCGCGTGATCTGCACGCTGGGCAACTTCTCTACGAAGCTCCTGCGCGGCGAGCCGACCGGCATCACGCGGCTGCACGGCCAGGCCGAGATCCGCGTCGTCGGCGAGAGGGCGGTGCGGCTGTATCCCCTCTTCCATCCGGCGGCGGCGCTCTACACGCGGTCGCTGCTCGACACGCTGCGGGCCGACTTCTCCCGGCTGCCGGCCCTGCTGGAGCTGCCGCCGCCCGAGCAGCCGCAGCCGCCCGAGGCCGAGCCCGTGATCGCGGATCCGGAGCCGGCCGTGCCCGAGCCGGTCGTGCCGGACGAGCGTCAGCTCGGCCTGTTCTGAGCTGTCAGGCGCGGACGGTGCTGCTGCGCAGCGCCGGCAGCACGCGCTCGCCGTACGTGCGGATCGAGCCGAAGGGGTCGGCACGGCCGATGAGCTGCAGGCAGATGATCGTCGCGCCGGCGCGCTCCATCTCGCGGATCCGCTCGACGTGCTCGTCGGGCTCCGAGGAGATGAGGAAGCCTTCGCGCGCGAACTGCTCGTCGCTCATCTGCACGTCGGCGCGCCGCTGCATCTCCTCCTGGTCGGCGATGTCCTCGACGTAGACCTCCGGCAGCTGGGTCGGCTTCCAGTGGCGAGCGCCCTCGATCGCGGCGCGGTCGTCGCCGGCCCACGCGAAGCCGGCGTGGAAGATGATCTCGCCGGGCTCGCGCCCGGCGGCGTCGCAGGCGGCCCGGTAGGCGTCGACGATCTCCGGCGCCTGCTCGGGATCGCCGAGCGTCCACAGGCCGTCGCCGTAGCGCGCGGCGACCTGCGCGGACTGCGGGCCGAAGGCCGACACGTAGAGCTTCGGACGCGTCCGCGCGCGCGTCCACAGCTTCGCGTCCTTGAGCTTGAACCAGCCCGCGTCCACCGTCACGGTCTCGCCGTTCCACAGCCGGGTGATCGCATCGAGGCCGGACTCCAGGCGCTCGCGCTGCTCCTCGTACGGCGGCCAGTCCATCCCCAGCGGCGTCTCGTTGACCGACTCGCCCGAGCCCGCGCCGAGGAAGACGCGCCCCGGATAGAGCTCCTCGAGCGACATGAACGCCTGCGCGACGAGCCCCGGGTGGTAGTGGTGGACGATCGGCGTCACGCCCGTGCCGATCATGCTCTGCGTCGCCTGGCCGAGTGCGCCGAGGTAGACCCACGCCTGCCCGCCCTGCCCGTCGGGGAACCACGGCGCGAAGTGATCGGACGTGCCGAGGCCGTCGAACCCCGCACGTTCGGCTGCCTTTGCCTGCTCGAGCATCTCCGAGGGGGTGAACTCCTCAGTCGACGTCGCGAACCAGTACTGCATCGGGGCGCTCCTTTGCACCGGGGTCAGCGAGGAGGACTACCCGCTACGGGGCGTGCACGAGCGCCGATCCGAGGACCCGGGTTCTGCGGGATCGGCGCTCGTTCACGAGCGCTGCGAACGGCGCGACCTCCGAGCGACGACTGCCGCGCTACGCCTCACCCCCCGGCTTGAGCTCCAGTGCGCAGGAGTTGATGCAGTAGCGCTGGCCGCTCGGCGCCGGGCCGTCCGGGAAGACGTGCCCGAGGTGGCCGCCGCAGCGGCTGCACAGCACCTCGGTGCGGCGCATGAACATGCTGTTGTCGTCGCGCAGCGTGACGGCCGCGGCGACCGCGGGATCGGTGAAGCTCGGCCAGCCGGTGCCGGAGTCGAACTTCGTGTCGGAGGCGAACAGGTCGGCGCCGCAGCCCGCGCAGACGTACATGCCGTCGGCCTTCTCGTCGACGTAGCGCCCCGTGAAGGCGCGCTCGGTGCCGGCATTGCGCAGCACCTCGTACTGCTCGGGCGTCAGCTCAGCGCGCCACTCGTCGTCGGTCTTCTTGATGGGAGCGTCGGTCGGGGTGTGCTTCATGCGTTCAATGTAGTCCGCGCACCGCGCCCGTTACGCGGCCTGGCGCGTCAACCGGCGCGCACCCGCCGCCGCGCCTGGCGGCGGACGAAGTACGCGAGCTGGGCGAGCTGGGCGAGCGTGTCGAGCACGCGCTCGCCGTGCGTGAGGTCCGCGCGCACGTACTCCGCCAGCGCGCCCTCCCGGCCGTAGTAGCGCCATGCCCGCGACATGCCCACCGCGCGCAGCAGCGCGGCCGTCAGCGGCGCCGCGGCGAAGGCGCCGTGGACGAACAGCAGCCCGCCGGGGGCGACCCGCCCCGACCAGCGCGCGAACAGCTCCCGCGCGACGCTGTAGGGCGCCGCCGGGCCGACGAACAGCAGGTCGATCGAGCCCTCGACCGTGGCCACGTCACCGGCGCCCGCGACGAGCACCTCGACTCCGGCGCCGGCTCCGCGGCGGATCGCGGCCAGCGCCTCGGCCGGCACGGCGCCCGTCATGACGACGCGCGCCGGCGCGTCCAGGACCCGCGCGCAGGCCTCGAGACGTTCGGCCTGAGCGGGGCTGAACACGGCCGCGACGCTACCGCAGCACGCCGCCGCGGCGCCGCCTGCGCGCGAACATCGCTCTGTGCGGCAAGCGCCGGACGCCCACAGCCGTCGCGTTCGTCCAGCGACTAGAGTGCGGCGCGTGCCGCCGGTCCCTCGTCGCCTCGTCGCTGTGCTGCTGCTGCTTGCCGTGCTGCTCGTCCTGCCCGCCGGCGCTGCCGCGCAGACGTCGACGATTCCCGAGGACGGCGCCGGCGTGTCGACGACGCCGCCGGTCCCGCTCCCCGGCGACCGGCCGCAGCCGTCATCCGCGGAGGAGCTTCCGGACACCGGCGCCGACGCGCGCCTGCTGTTCCTCGCCGGCCTCGCGCTGACGCTGATCGGCTTCGGGCTGCGCCTGCGCACCGCCGATGCCGACGACTACTGAGACGACCACGCCCGAAGAGACGGAGGCGCTCGCGGCGTGCCTCGCCGCGCGGCTGGAGCCGGGCCACGTCGTCCTCGTCTCCGGCGAGCTCGGCGCGGGCAAGACGACCTTCGTCCGCGGCGCCTGTCGCGCGCTCGGCGTGGAGGCGCCCGTCACGAGCCCGACGTTCACGATCGCGCGCCGCTACGACGGGCGCATGCCGGTCTCGCACTTGGACCTCTACCGCCTCGGCGACCTCGCCGACGAGGACCCCGCGCTGCTGGCCGACGAGCTCGCCGGCGACCGCGTGGCGTTCGTCGAGTGGCCCGAGATCGGCGCGCCCGCGGGGCTCGAAGCGCAGCGGGTCGCGGCGCACGTCACCCTCGAGCACCGTGGCGGCGACCGCCGCCTCGTCCGCATCGAGCCGTGATCGTCCTCGGCTTCGACACCGCGACGCCCGCCACCAGCGTCGCGCTGCTCGACAGCGCGCGGCCGGGCGCGGCCGCCGAGCGCCGCCACGAGCCGGCCGCCGGCGAGCGCCCGGGCCACGCCGCACAGCTGCTCGCGCTCGCCGCGGAGCTGCTGCGCTCGGCGGGGCTGGGCTTCGGCGACGTCGACCGGATCGGCGTCGGCGTCGGCCCCGGCACGTTCACGGGGCTGCGGATCGGCGTCGCCACCGCGCGGGCGCTCGCGCAGTCCGCGCGCGCCGAGCTCGTCGGCGTCTCGACGCTGCGCGCGCTGGCGGTCGCGGCAGAGCCCGCCGCGCCGCCCGGCAGCGGCGTGCTGGCCGTCATCGACGCCCGCCGCGGCGAGGCGTTCGCGGCCGGCTGGCGCGGCGGCGACCCGGTGATCGGGCAGCTCGCGGCGGCGCCCGAGCGGCTGGCGCAGCTCGTCGCGGGCGAGCGGGGAGCCTGGCTGGCGGTGGGCGATGGCGCGCTACGATTTCGCGAGGACCTGGAACGCGTCGGCTGCACGGTTCCCGCCGCAGCAGAGCAGCACGGCGTCCGCGCCCTGGCGGTCTGCCGGCTGGCGCTGGAGGCCGTGCTGCTCTGCTGCGGCGGGAACCGTGCAGCCGACGCGTTCCAGGTCCTCGCGAAATCGTAGCGCGCCATCGCCCACCGCCAGCCAGGCTCCCCGCTCGCCCG
>DATMJM010000510.1:0-5156 GCA_035553935.1 Solirubrobacteraceae bacterium | reverse complement strand
GACGGGCTCGCAGGCGTTCGGGGGCGTGGCGCTCGTCTTCCTCGGCGCCGCCGTCGCCTACCTCGCGCTGACCGGGGTGAGCTCGTGGCTGGCGCAGCGGCGCCGCGAGAAGGCCGCGGCGGGCGCACGGGGGGCCACGCTCGCGACGCTGATCGCGGTCGGCATCGGCCTGCACAACCTCGGCGAGGGGCTGGCGATCGGCACCGCCTACGCGACGGGCGCGCTGGCGCTCGGCGCCTTCCTCGTGGTCGGCTTCGCGCTGCACAACACGACCGAGGGACTGGCGATCGTGGCGCCGATCGCCGGCTCGCGCCCGTCGCTCGCGCGGCTCGCCGCGCTCGGGCTGATCGCCGGCGCGCCCGCCGTGCTCGGCGCCTGGATCGGCGCCTCGGCGTTCAACAACTCCGTCGCCGCATTCCTCTTCGGAGCCGGCGCGGGCGCGATCGCGCAGGTGATCGTCCAGCTCGCGCCGTCGCTGCGCGCCGACGGCGAGACCGGCCTGCAGCCGCGCGTCGTCGCGGGCCTGCTCGGCGGCCTCGCGCTCATGTTCGCGACCGGCCTGCTCGTCACCGTCTAGTCGATGGCGGCGACGCACGGCACCGGCCAGACGAACGCGATCGAGGACTACGCGAAGTCGATCTACTCGCTGCAGGCGCGCGCGGGGGGCGAGGCCGTCAGCACGAATGCGCTCGCCGAGCGCTGCGGCGTCACGCCCGCGTCCGCGTCGGCGATGGTCAAGAAGCTCGCCGAGCGCGGACTGGCGATCCACGAGCCCTACCACGGCGTCCGCCTGACGGCGGCGGGCGAGCGGCTCGCGCTGGAGATGCTGCGCCACCACCGGCTGCTCGAGCTGTACCTCGCAGAGCACCTCGACGTGCCGTGGGATCGCGTGCACGAGGAGGCCGACGCGCTCGAGCACGTGCTCTCCGAGGACCTCGAGGCGCGGATCGCCGCAAAGCTCGGCCACCCGACGCACGACCCGCACGGTGATCCGATCCCGAACCGCGACCTCGTCATCGACGAGGCCGAGACGGAGGGGCTCGACGGGCTGCCGGCGGGCACCGCTGCGCGCCTCGTGCGCGTGTCGGACTCCGATCCGGAGATGCTGCGCTACATCTCGGACCTCGGCATCTGCGTCGGCGACGAGCTCGAGGTGGTCGATCGCCAGCCGTTCGAGGGACCGTGCACGGTGCGCTTCGCGAGCGGCAGCCATGTGCTCGGGCTGCCGCTGTGCCGCGCGATGCGCGTCGTTCGCAGCCGCGCCTCCTGAGAGACCGAAAAGCGGTGCGGTAGGCGGTGCCCAAACGTCTCTTGACGCGCTCGGAACCGGTCGCATACGTTGCCGACCCGTGAGCGTCGAAGCGACCCCTGCCGCCCCGATCACCGCGACGGGCACGCATCCGCGCAACCACGACGGCCAGGCGATCGCGATCACCGTCTTCAGCACGATCAAGCTGCCCGGGCGCGTCTTCCTGCCGGTGCTCTTCGCAGTAACGCGCCGCTTCCCGAAGCTGACGGCAACGCTGCGCCAGCTGTCGTTCATCCACTTCGCGCGCTGGTGTTTGATCGGCAGGCTGCCCTACAACGGGCCGCCCCAGAAGAAGGGCCGCTTCCGCTACCCGCACATGTACTTCGAGAGCAACTTCAACGGCGGGTGGGAGGAGTACATCGACGCCTTCTCGCACATCCTCACGAACGGGATGACGGCTTTCTGGGGCACGTCGTACGGATTTCCCAAGCCGCTTCCGACCGCTCCGTTCAAGAAGTACATCCAGGCCAACGAGACCGAGGCCGACCACTACTACTCGGCCTATCCGGAGGCCACGAGCACGATGATCCAGCGCGCGCTCGAGCTCGACGCGAAGCTCGCGCCGCTGAAGCGCGACGCGTCGCGGATGAGCCCCGAGGAGTTTCGCTCCGCCTACCGCGCGTTCATCACCGACGCGCAGAACGCGCTGTAGGGGACGGCTGTGGCGGACCCCAACGTCTCCGGCCAGGCCCGCGCCTTCATGGCGATGACGCCGGTCAAGCCGGGCGAGGAGAAGCCGCTCGCCGAGTACCTGCGCGGGCTGCGCAGCCGCGGCCCGAGCCCGCTGGCGAAGCTCCCGCGCACGCACATGGGGCGCTTCGTGATCGTCCCGGACTTCCACAACGACCCGACGTGGAATCAGCGCCACGAGGAGCACCTCGACCTCAACTACCTGATCTTCACGAGCAACCTGGACGGCGACATCGACAGCTACCTCGACGAGCTGTGCGACAAGCTGGCTCCGGAGGCGAAGGAGATCTGGGGACGCTGCGTCGGCTGTCCCGACAGCGCCAGCGGCCACGCCCTGAAGACGTACCTCAAGCACAACCAGATCAAGTCGGGCATCTTCTTCTCGGCGTACGGCCAGGCGACGGTCGCAAAGGTGAAGGAGAGCCTGCGCCGGCGCGAGCAGGTGATCGCGTTCGCGATCAGAGCCCAGGGGATGGGACCGGAGGAGCTGCAGCAGGCGTTCGTGGCCGAGTTCGGGAGCACGGGCTGATGGCGGCGCCGGCGGTGCGGATGGATCTCGGCGACATCCAGGGCGACATCCTGCGCGCCTACGGCAACTCCTTCGACTGCACGTCCTACGCGTTCGTGCGGATGGAGTGCGAGCCCGCGCAGGCGCGCGCCTGGTTTCACGGCCTGATCGGCCACGTCACGACGGCGGCGCCGTGGGAGCGCAAGCCGCGGACGACGCTCAACGTCGCGCTGACGGCGAGCGGCCTGAAGGCGCTCGGCGTCGCCGGCGAGACGATCGCGTCGTTCTCGCACGAGTTCCGGCAGGGGATGGCCGCGCGCGCCGAGCTGCTCGGCGACGTCGGGCCGAGCGCGCCGTCGGCGTGGGAGCGCGGGCTCGGCACCGGCGACGCGCACGTGCTGCTGACGATCAACGCGCAGACGACGGGCGACCACCGCCGCGCGCTGGACAAGATGGAAGCGGCGATGCAGGACGCCGGCGGCGTGCGGATCGTCTTTCAGCAGGACGCCGAGCTGCTGGAGGGAGCGCGCGAGCACTTCGGCTTCGCCGACGGCTTCGCGCAGCCGGCGATCGCGGGCGCGACCGAGGAGAAGGCGGCGGGCGGAGGGGTGCTCGAGCGCAGCGGGCGCTGGCGCCCACTGGCCGCAGGCGAGTTCATCCTCGGCCATCCCGACGAGGACGCGAACGTCGACCGCCGGCGCCGGCTGCCGCCGTCGGGGGACGGCGTGCTCGGGCGCAACGCGACCTACATGGTCTGGCGCAAGCTGCACCAGGACGTCGCGCTGTGGCGGCGCACGATCGCGGCCGCCGCCGAGCGCTACCCGTACGGCGACGCACGCAAGCTCGCGGCCAAGGTCGTCGGGCGCTGGCAGGACGGCACCCCGCTGGAGACCAACCCGCACGGCCCGGACCCGCAGTTCGATCCCGCCGCACCGGGCGCCAACGACTTCCGCTACCGCGACGACCTCGACGGCCGGCGCTGCCCGCTGGGCGCGCACGTCCGCCGCTCCAACCCGCGCGACGCGCTGGGCCACGCGTCGAAGCTCAGCTTCCGCCACCGCATGATCCGCCGCGGGATGCCCTACGGGCCGCCGCTGCCGGAGGGCGAGATGCAGGACGACGGCGCCGAGCGCGGCCTCGTGTTCGTGAGCTTCCAGTCCAGCATCTTCCGCCAGTTCGAGGGCGTGCAGACGCCGTGGATCAACGACGGCAACATCTTCGGCCTCGGCGCGGACAAGGACTTCCTGCTCGGCGATCCGGCCGGCAGCGGGAAGATGACGATCCAGGGCGAGAAGCCGTTCTTCCTCGCCCCGCAGGCGCCGTTCGTCGTGACGCGTGGCGGCGAGTACCTGTTCGTGCCCGGGATCTCCGGCCTCGAGGCGCTCGCGCACGCGGTGGCGTGATGGCGCGGCGTCCGCAGGACCTCGGTGGGCCGCAGCGCGTGATGGACGTGCTGGCGGCGATGGAGGAGCACATGAACAACGTGCCGGGCTTCCGCCGCGGCCACGCGCGCGGGATCGCGTTTCGCGGCACCTTCCGGGCGACGCCGGAGGCGGCGGCCCTGTCGACCGCCGAGATGCTGCAGGGCGACCCGATCGACGTCGTCGTGCGGCTGTCCAACGGCGGCTCGAGCCCCTACCTGCCCGACCGCGCGGCGCCCAAGCGCGGCAACACGCTCGGGATGTCGGTGCGCTTCGACCTGCCGTCGGGCGACCACAGCATGTGGACGGCGCTCAACGTCGCGGCGTTCGCGGCGCGCGACGCCGACGACTTCCTCGCGCTCGTCTCGGCCCAGCGACCGGAGCTGCCCGGGATGCAGCCCAACCCGCTGCGCTTCCTGGCCTTCGTGGCAACGCATCCGCAGTGCGCCGCGGGCGTGCAGGCGGCGGCGACGCTCAAGCCGGTCGCGAGCTTCGCCACGACCCGCTTCAACGGGCTGCACGCGTTCTACCTCGTCGACGCCGAGGGCATGCGGCGGGCGTTCCGCTATCGCTGGCTGCCGGTGGCGGGGATCGTCGACATGGATCCCGAGCTCGACAAGGCGCTGCCCCCGCAGTACCTCATCAGCGAGATCCGCCGGCGCGTCGAGCAGGGCCCGGTGGCGTGGCGCCTGGTCTTCCAGATGGCCGCCGACGACGACCCCGTCGACGACCTCACCAGGCAGTGGCCGGAGCACCGCCCGCGGGTCGTCGCGGGCGAGATCGCCGTCGAACGTCCGCACGAGGACCCCGAGGAGGTCGACGGCTGGTGCTTCGACCCGACGCGGATGCCGCCCGGGATCGAGCTCTCCGGCGACCCGGTGTTGCACTTTCGCTCCGAGGCGTACTGGGAGTCGCACCGCCGGCGGCTGTCGGAGGACAAGCCGGCGATCGAGCCCGAGTAGTTACGCGCCCGTCACGCGATCGTCGCCGTCGTCGCAGGCGCGTTGCGCAGCGTCTGCAGCACGACGCAGTAGCGCTCGGTGAGCTTGAGCAGCGCCGCGAGCTGCTCCTCGGTCGCCTCGGGCGCGTCGAGGTCGAAGCGCAGGTCGATCGAGGCGAAGCCGACCGGCGCCTGCCGGTCGACGCCGAGCGTGCCGCGGAAGTCGAGCTCGCCGTCGGCCGTGATCGTGCCGCTGTCGACCCGGATGTCGAGCGCCGTCGCGACCGC
>DATMJM010000509.1:0-5746 GCA_035553935.1 Solirubrobacteraceae bacterium | reverse complement strand
AGGAGACAAGCCCGAAGGGAGTGGCGTTGGCGGCGGCGATCGCCTCGTCCTCGGAGAAGAACGTCGTCACGGGCGCCACCGGGCCGAAGATCTCCTCCTCGAGCATGCGGGCATCGCGGGGGACGTCGACGAGCACCGTCGGATGGTAGAAGCTGCCCGCGCCCTCGACCCGCTCGCCGCCGCACAGCGCCCGCGCGCCCCTGCCGATCGCGTCGTCGACGAGCTCGGCGACCTTGTCGAGCTGCTCTGCGTCGATCAGCGGCCCGACCTCGACGCCCTCGTCGGTGCCGCGGCCGATCTTCATCGTGCCGATCCTGTCGGCGAGCCTGCGCGCGAACTCCGCGGCGATCGGCTGCGCGACGTGGAAGCGGTTGGCGGCGGTGCAGGCCTCGCCGATGTTGCGCATCTTGGCGACGATCGCGCCCTCGACCGCGGCGTCGAGGTCGGCGTCCTCGAACACGACGAACGGCGCGTTGCCGCCGAGCTCCATCGAGACGCGCAGGATCTGCTCGGCGGCCTGCTCCATGAGCTTCCGGCCGACCTCGGTCGACCCGGTGAACGACAGCTTGCGCGTGCGCGGGTCGCGGATGAGCGGCTCCATGAGCGAGCCCGCCGAGCGCGCGGTCACGACGTTCAGCACGCCATGCGGCAGCCCGCTCTGCTCGAGGATCTTCGCGAGCATCAGCATCGACAGCGGCGTGAGCTTCGCGGGCTTGACGACCATCGTGCAGCCGGCAGCGACGGCAGGTGCGATCTTGCGCGTCCCCATCGCCAGCGGGAAGTTCCACGGCGTGATGAACACGCACGGCCCGACGGGCTGCTTCATCGTGAGCAGCCTGCCGGTGCCGGCCTCGTGCATCGTGAAGCGGCCGTCCAGGCGCACGGCCTCCTCGGCATACCAGCGCAGGAAGCTCGCGCCGTAGGAGATCTCGGCCTTGGACTCGGCGAGGGGCTTGCCCATCTCGAGCGTCATGAGCAGCGCGAGGTCGTCGGCGCGTTCCATGATCGCCTCGTACGCGCGGCGCAGGATGTCGGAGCGCTCGCGCGGCGCGCTGTCGCGCCAGCCGCCGTACCACGCGTCGTGCGCCGCGGCGAGCGCGTCGAGCGCGTCCTGCGGGGTGCCGTCGGCAACGGCCGCGATCGTCTCGCCGGTCGCGGGATCCTCGACGTCGAGGGTCTCGCCGCCGGCGCCGTCGCGCCAGGCGCCCCCGACGTACAGCTGCTTGGGAACGGCGTCCAGGACGGCCCGCTCGTCGCTCATGTGCGGATCACCGTCTGCTCTCCGAGCTCGTCGGACATCGCCACGTCCACCGACGCGTCGACCGGCAGCACGATCAGCGACGGGACGTCGAGGGTCAGCGCGTGCCGCAGGCGCCGGCCGAAGTCGTTCGCGGACTGGCTGCGCCAGGCGGGCATCCCGAAGGACTCTGCCAGCCCGACGAAGTCGGGATTGGCGAAGCTCGTGCCGAAGTCCTCGCCGTCGAAGCGCCTGCGCTGCTTCCAGGCGATCGAGCCGTAGCCGCCGTCCTCCCAGACGATCGTCACGAACGCCGCGCGCAGCCGGACGGCGGTCTCGAGCTCCTGGACGTTCATGAGCACCCCGCCGTCGCCGCAGACCGCCACGACGCTGCGCTCGGGGTGCGCGAGCTTGCAGGCGATCGCGCTCGGCAGCGCGAAGCCCATCGCCGCCAGCCCGTTGGCGATCAGCACGGTGTTGGGCTCGTGAGCGCCGAACAGCCGCGCGATCCACAGCTTGTGCAGGCCGACGTCCGAGACGAGCACGTCGCGCGGCGCGAGCGCGTCGCGCAGCTCCCACAGGGCGCGCGGCGGGCTGACCGGGAACGCGTCGTCGTCGCGCGCGGCCTCCAGGCGGGCCAGGACGGTCTCGCGCAGGCGCGAGGGCGCGGCGAGGGCGCGTGGCTCGCGCGCGCCGGCGCACTCCTCGGCGAGGCGCCGCAGGACGTGCGGCAGGTCGCCGAGCAGCTCGACGGCGGGCGTGAAGTGGCCGTCGATTTCGGCGGGAACCGAGTCGATGACCACGATCGCCTTGTCCGCCCGCCGGTTCCAGTGCTCCGGCGCGTGCTCGACGAGGTCGTAGCCGACCGCGACCACGAGATCGGCCTCGTCGAAGCCCGCAAGCTCGTAGTCGTGCTCCTGCAGCCCGACCGTGCCGAGCGCGCGGGGGTCGGCCCAGTCCAGCGCGCCCTTGCCCATGAAGGTCTCCGCGACCGGCACGCCGGTCGCCGCCGAGAACTCGCGCAGCGCGGGCGAGGCGCCGGCGCGCAGGACGCCGTTGCCCGCCAGCACGACCGGGGCGCGCGCCGCGCAGATCAGCTCGACCGCGCGCTCGAACTCGGGCGCCGCGGGCTCGGGCAGCGGCGGCGCGCGGCGCGGCAGGGGCGCGGCGTCCAGCGGCTGCGCCATGACGTCCTCGGGCAGCTCGAGATGCGTCGCGCCCGGCTTCTCGGACTCCGCGACGCGAAACGCCTTGCGGACGACCTCCGGCACGATCTCCGGCTGCGCGATGCGGGTGTTCCACTTCGTGAGCGGTCGCATGACCTCCACGAGGTCGATGTACTGGTGTGACTCCTTGTGCGCCCACTCCAGCGCGCGCTGCCCGGTCAGCGCGACGAGCGGCGCGCGGTCCAGGAACGCATCCGCCACCGCCGTCGCGAGGTTCAGCCCGCCGGGCCCGAGCGTGCCGAGGCAGACGCCCGCGCGGCCCGTGAGCCGACCGAGCATGGCGGCCATGAAGGCGCCCGCCTGCTCGTGGCGGACGGGCACGAACTCGATCGACGAGCGCGCCAGCGAGTGGTTGAGGTCGAGCGTCTCCTCGCCGGGGATGCCGAAGACGCGCCGCACGCCCTCGGCCTCCAAGCAGCGCACGAGCACGTCCGATGCGCGTGAGCCGGTCACGGGCGTCGCAGCGGGTGTCTAGGCTCGTTGCGCACCCATGGGAGCTACCCGTCAGTCCAGCCGTCGCAACTCCCGCGCCGCCGCCGTGTCCGAGTACAGGATGTCGCGCACGCTCCTGTCCGCCGCGCTGCTCGCCGCGGTCGTCGCCGCGCTGGTCGCCGCACCCGCGCACGGCGCCTCACGCCTCGTCGTGCGCGGCGCGGGCTTCGGCCACGGCATCGGGATGAGCCAGTACGGCGCCTACGGTTTCGCGCTCAAGGGCACCGACCACAAGACGATCCTGCGCCACTACTACACGGGTACGCAGATCGGCAAGCTCGACGGCGGCGGCCAGGCGCGGGTGCTGCTGAAGACCGCGACGCGGATCGTCTTCACGAAGGCGGCCGCCGTCACCGGCGGGCGGCGCCTGGATCCCGCCAAGCGCTACGTCGCGACGCGCGGGCTCAGCGGCGCGGTGACGCTGCGCAGCGCGGCCGGCCGTGTCCTCGGGACGTATGCCTCGCCGCTGACGATCACCGGCGCGAGCGGCGGCTTCCAGATCAACGGCCGCAGCGGCAACGCCGCGCGCAACGGGCGCTACCGCGGCAGCCTGCAGTTGCGGGCGTCCGCGCTCGGCGGCGTGTCGGCGATCAACGCGCTCGCGATGGACGACTACATCCGCGGCGTCGTCGCCGGCGAGATGCCGTCCGGCTGGCCGCAGGCGGCGCTGCGCGCGCAGGCGGTCGCGGCCCGCACGTACGCGATGGCGACGAGCAAGAACGGCGACGGCTTCGACCAGTACGCCGACACGCGATCGCAGGTCTACAACGGCATCTCGGGCGAGACCGCCGCGACTGACGAAGCGGTCGCGGCGACCACCGGCGAGGTCGTCGTGTTCGACGGCAAGCCGATCGTCACCTACTACTTCTCGACCTCCGGCGGCCGGACCGAGAACGTCGAGAACGTCTTCCTCGGCGCCGCCCCGGCGCCCTACCTGCAATCCGTCGAGGATCCCTACGACGACGCTTCGCCGCGCCACCGCTGGGTTCGGCGGATGAGCCTGAGATCCGCCCAGCGGCGCCTCGGACGGCTCGTGAAGGGCAGCCTGCGGAGCATCAAGGTGCTGCGCCGCGGCAGGTCGCCGCGCGTCGTGCGCGCGCAGATCGTCGGCTCCCGCGGGCGCACGAACGTCTCCGGTCCGACGCTGCGCAGCGAGCTCGGCCTGTACGACACCTGGGCGCGCTTCACGGTCATCACAGCGAACGCGCGGCGCGGCGACGGCAACGGTCCGAACGCACCGAACGCGCCCGCGACCGGCGGCGCCGCGCCGGCGCTGGCGCGGGCCGCGTCGGCGGGCAGCGCCGTGGCGACGCTGACGGGCCGCGTCGATCCCGCCGTTCCCGGCCGCAGCTTCGTGACGGTGCAGCGCCGCGCCGGCTCGAAATGGGTCACCCGCTTCGAGGTGCCGGTCACCGCCGGCGGGCGCTATGCGGCGCGCCTGCGGCTGCGCGGGCTGTTCCGCGTGGTCCACGCCGGCGTGGCGGGCCCGAGCGTCCGCGTGCGCTAGGTGCAGGTCACGCGGTGTACACGCGCGTGACCTGCTCGGCCACGCACACGGGCTTGAGCGCGCCCTCGCCCTCGAACGTGAGCTTCATCGTGATCTGCGCGCCGCCGAGCGCATCCTCCACGGCGGCGAGCGTGGCGCGCATCCTGACGCGATTTCCGACCGGCAGCGGGGCCGGGAAGCGCACCCTGTTGAGGCCATAGTTGACCGCGAACGCGAAGCCCTCGAACACCACGATCTGCTCTGCGAAGCGCGGGTGCAGCGACAGCGTGTAGTAGCCATGGGCGATCGTCCCGCCGAACGGCGTCTGCTGCGCGCGCTCGGGATCGGTGTGGATCCACTGGTGGTCGCCGGTGACCTGCGCGAAGGAGTCGACCTCCGCCTGCGTGACCTCGTGCCAGTCGCTGACGCCGAGCTCGTCGCCGACCTTCGCGCGCATTTCGTCGAGCCCTGAGATCGTGAGCATGGCGCGGGAGCATAGCCTTGGCGGCCGTGCCCCCTCCGCTGCTCGCCGTCGACGCCCCCTCGCTGCTGTACCGCGCGTTCTTCGCGCTGCCGAAGAGCATCACCGACGGCGCCGGCCACCCCGTCAACGCGCTGCTCGGCACGGCGAACCTCGTGCTGTTCACGGTCGAGCGCCAGGCGCCGCGTGCGGTCGTGCTGTGCTGGGGCGCGGAGGCCGCCGCCTATCGCACGCAGCTGTTCGAGCCCTACCACGCCGAGCGCCCGCCGATGCCGCCCGAGCTCGAGCGACAATGGCGTGACGCGCCGGCGTTCTTCGCGGCGTTCGGCTGGGCGAGCCTCTCGGCGGGCGATCTCGAGGCCGACGACCTGCTCGGGTCGCTCGCGCATGCGGAGACGGCCGCCGGCGGCGAGACGCTGCTGTTCACGGGGGATCGGGACATGTTCCAGTGCGTCAGCGACACGGTGACCGTGCTCTTCCCGCGCGGCGGCAAGGGCGGTCCCGAGGTCGTCGACGTCGCCGGCGTGCGCGCGCGCTACGGCGTCGAGCCCGAGCAGGTGCCGGACTTCATCGCGCTGCGCGGCGACCCGTCCGACGGGTTGCCGGGCGCCAGGGGCATCGGCGCGAAGACCGCGCGCGACCTGCTGCGGGCGCACGGAACGCTGGAGGGGGTGATCGCCGCCGCATCCAAGCCCGGCACGATGACGCCGCACCAGGCCGGCGCGCTGACCCGCGACCCCGCCGCGCTGCGGGCGTTCAAGGACATCG
The DNA here is from genome assembly GCA_035553935.1 of Solirubrobacteraceae bacterium. GTDB lineage: Bacteria > Actinomycetota > Thermoleophilia > Solirubrobacterales > Solirubrobacteraceae > CADCVQ01. The sequence continues at coordinate 56 of DATMJM010000509.1, read as the reverse complement.
CGACCCTGCGCGACATCGACCTCGAGCGCCCGGCGGACGCGCCGCTCGACGGCAGC
>DATMJM010000508.1:0-2561 GCA_035553935.1 Solirubrobacteraceae bacterium | reverse complement strand
GAACAGCACCTCTCGCTCCTGAGCGAGCGCCTCGCGCTCGACGACCTCCTCGACCTCGAGGCCGCGCCCGCGCAGCGTCGCGAGCGCCGCGTCGGTCGCGTAGCCCGACACCTGCCAGCGATCGGGGCCGAGCCGCCGCGCGCTCGTGCGCTCGAAGTCCAGCCCGTCGACCTCGCCGAGGCGGCGCATCGGCTGCTCCGGGCCGGCTATGCGGATGAGCTGCACAGTTCCCTTCCCATGCCCGGCACTGTCGCACACGAACGGCCCGATGGCGCGACAGCACCGTGTAGGCGGGTCAGGTACCCACCGGGCGATGCGTCGCGGGATCGCGCACGAGCGCCGCCACCTGCTCGGCGGTCGCGACCCGCCGGCGCTGGATCGCGCGGCGCTCGCGCAGAGCGCGCGGGAGGCCGAGCAGCGCCGCCGCTCGTCCGGCCACCTCGGCCGCCGCGTAGCGCCGCGGCCTGTTGCCGCGCAGCTCCGCCGCCCAGCGCGCGAGCAGCACGGCGGCCGAGACCTGGGGCAGGCAGCGAACCGCGCACCACGCGCTGTTGCGCGCGACGTAGAAGCGCAGGCGCGCCATCGAGCGCGTCGTCGCGCCGAGGCGGTGCGTGACGCGTGCGGCAGGGACGAGCAGCGCGACGTAGCCGGCGAGCAGGGCGCGGAAGGCAAGGTCGACGTCTTCGTAGTACAGGAAGAAGCGCTCCTCGTAGCCGCCGAGCAGATCGAAGACGTCGCGCCGGAGCACCGGCGCGGCGCCGGGCGCGGCGAAGACGGGATACGGCTCGCAGGGCAGGTCGGCGAGCGGTTGCTCGCGCAGCAGCTTGTAGGCGTAGCCCTCGGGCGCGTAGCCGTCGCCGGCGCTCTCGATCAGGCCCGTGCGCGCGCTGACGAGCACGCTGCCGAGCGCCCACGTACGCTCGCCGTGCGGCGCGCCGACCAGCCGCTCCAGCCAGTCCGGCGCCGGCGTCGCGTCGGAGTTCAGCACGCAGACCCACGGTGCGGACGTCGCCCGGACGCCGCGGTTCGCGCCGCCCGCGAAGCCGTGGTTGCGCCCGAGCTCGAGCGCGACGACGCCCGGGTACGCGGCGCGCACGAGCGCCAGCGAGCCGTCGCGCGACCCGTTGTCGGCGACCACGATCTCGTCCGGCGCCAGCGTCTGCGCGGCGAGCGCCGCGAGGCAGTCGGGCAGCAGGTCCTCGCCGTTGAAGTTGACGATGACGACCGCGACGCCCGAGCTCACGGCACGCTGCCGCCGGCGGCGGGATCGAAGCGCGCGATGAAGGCGTCGACGTCCGGGCTGCTGATGATCTCGACGTGCTGCTTGACCTTGTCCGTCGGCCAGTCCCACCACCTGATGCGCAGCAGCGCCTCGACCTGCTCGTCGCTGAAGCGCCGCCGGATCTCGCGCGCCGGGTTGCCGACGACGATCGCGTAGGGGCGGACGTCCTTGGCGACGACGGCCTTCGTCCCGACGACGGCGCCGTCGCCGATCGTCACGCCGGACATGACAGTGCAGCCGTTCGTGACCCACGTGTCGCTGCCGACGACGATGTCGCCGCGGCCGTGCGTGAAGCCGTCCTCGTGCGCGCCCGGCAGGTCGAGCATCGCACGCAAGCCGTACTGCGAGACCCATTCGGTCCGGTGCTGGCCGCCGACGTAGAAGTCGGCGTCCGGAGCCACCGAGGCGAAGTTGCCGACGATCACGCGACCGCTGTCGCCGGTGTACTTCACGACGTTCGGCGCGTAGTAGCTCATGTTGCCCATCACGAGCGTGCCGTCGGCGAGATGCTGCTGGGCGCGCTCCTGCAGCGCGACCGAGCTCTCCGCGCGGTTCAGCGACCGGCGCAGGCGCTCGACGGCGGCGCGACGGGCCTTCGCCTCGCGCGCCCGGGCGACGACCGGTCCGGCGACGCGCCTGGCCTGCTGGGCGGCGAGGCGGGCGGGGCTCGGCATCGCGCGCAGTCTAGATGGTCGATTTGACGACCCGCACCGCCATCTGGCTGCCGCCGGCGCGGCGCGCCGCAGTACGCTCGCGGGCGTGTCCGCCGACCGCGCGCTCGCAGACCTCTACGAGGCCAAGGCCGAGACCTACGCCGAGTTCGGCAACGGCGCGCTCGCCGCTCACGCGCAGCGCCTGCTGCCGCCCGGCGGGCGCGTGCTCGACGTCGGCTGCGCCTCGGGCGGGTTGCTGGCGCTGCTGCGCGGCCGGGCGGGACACCTCGCCGGCCTCGAGCTGTCGCAGACGGCCGCCGACGCGGCGGCGCAGATCGGCGACCAGGTCGTCTGCGGCGCGCTGCAGGACCCCGGCCTGCCGTTCGAGCACGGCTCGTTCGACCTCGTCGTGCTGGCCGACGTGCTCGAGCACCTCGCCGATCCCGCCGCCGGCCTCGCGCGCGCCGTCGGCTGGTGCCGGCCCGGCGGCGCGGTGCTCGTCAGCGTGCCGAACGTCGCGCACTGGCACGCCCGGCTGACGCTGCTGCGCGGCCGCTGGCCGCAGACCGACAGCGGCACGTTCGACGCCGGTCACCTGCGCTGGTTCACGCGCGACTCGCTGCGCG
>DATMJM010000507.1:0-2161 GCA_035553935.1 Solirubrobacteraceae bacterium | reverse complement strand
TCTAGCGGTTTAGACTCACGCCGGTCGTGAGTCTTCGCGGGGGGATCCGGACAGGTCTGCTGGCGCTCGCCGCCGCCTGGTCGTGCGCGCCCGCCGCCGTCGCCGCGACCCCGGCGCAGGGCACGCTCGTCGCCGACGCGTCCGGCGCGGGCGCGATCTCGTGGACGGGCTCGGTGCGGCCGGGCAGCGAGTCGCTGCTCGCCGACGAGGGCGCGCGCTGCTTCGGCGCCGACGGGCGGCCCGTCGCGGAGTCCGGATGCGACGCCTTCGCGCTGGACGTCGGGGTGCCGCCGAACTACTACGCCGACCATCCGGGCGCCGTGAACATCACCGCGAGCGGCTTCGGGCTGCTGTCAGACCTCGACCTGTTCGTCTACCGGCGCGCCGCCGACGGCACGCGCGGCGAGCTCGTCGCCGGCAGCGCCCAGACGCTCGCCGCCGCCGAGGGCGTCGGGATCGAGAAGGCAGCGGGCGCCTACTGGGTGGTCCTGACGCCGTACACCACGCTCGGCGCCCAGAGTTACGACGCGAGCGCGAGCCTCGTGACGCGGCAGGGGCCGCCGCTCGCCGAGCTCGAGAAGGCCGCACCCAAGGGCCTGCCCAACTTCCGTGCCTCGCGCGACGCCTACACGTCGCACTCCGAGCCGACGATCGCGATGGACCCGCTGGACCACGACCACCTCATGGCCGGCTCGAAGATGTACGAGAACAACGACAAGTACCTCTTCAAGGTCGGCACGTACGAATCCACGGACGGCGGGCGAACGTGGGAGGACCAGGGCCACCTGCCGGGCTACTGCCAGGCGCCGGGCCAGTGCGATCCCGCCAACGAGACGGCCTACCGCACGACGTCGGATCCATCGATCGCATTCGACGACGAGGGCAACGCCTACGCCAACGTGCTCGACGCGCCCGGCGGCACGAACGCCTTCGTCGGCTTCAACATGACGCTGCACACCAAGCGCCCGGGGCGGCCGTGGAGCGGCCCCACGGTCGTGCACGACAACCGCGTCAACGCGCTGACGACGCAGCTGTTCCTCGACGACAAGAACTGGATCGCCGTCGACAACGTCACCGACGTCAAGGGCCGCGCCAACCGACCCGACGACGGCAAGGTCGGGACGATGTACATCTGCTGGAGCTTCGACGGCACCGGCATCGGGCCGGCGCCGGTGCCGCTGCAGCAGATCGTCGTCATGCGCTCGCTCGACGGCGGCAAGACGTGGGGCGGCCTCGCGCCGAAGGACAACATCCCCTACCCGGTCAGCCAGAAGACGCTGATCTCCGGGATCGGCTGCCACATCGCGATCGGGCCGCGCGGCGAGGTCTACATCACGTGGTACGACAACCAGCTCAACGCGCTCATGCAGTCCAAGTCGACCAACCGGGGCCGGACGTGGTCGCTCGCCGCGCCGATCGCCGGTATCTCGGGCGTCAACGTCCCCTTCGCCGGCGAGGCGTTCCGCAACCTGTCGATCCCGACGACCGCCGTCGATGCGCAGGGCACGGTCTATGTCGCCGCCGCCTCGCTGAACGCCGCCGGCCGGCCGCTGTTGGGCAACCTCGCCCGGATCGGCGCACAGATCAAGTCCGGCGACCTGTCGCTTCAGAGCCTGAAGCAGATGCTCGAGGCCAGGAAGGCCAACAACGTCGCCGGCAAGGACTACAAGGCCGGCGGCGACGGGCTCGGGCCGATGTCCGGCTCGGACATCGTGCTCTTCAAGTCTACGAACGGCGGGCGCTCCTACACCGGGCCCGTGCGCGTCAACCAGGACCCCGGCAACGGCGACGCCGACCAGTTCCAGCCCTGGATGGCCGTCACTGCGTCCGGGCAGGTCAACATCTCCTACTTCGACCGCCGCAACGATCCGGCGAACTACTTCATCGACACGTACCTCTCGCGCTCGGAGGACGGCGGGCGGACCTTCACCGACCGGCGCGTGTCGCAGCGCATGTGGGATCCGGCGATCAACGCGCCGACGTCCGTCTCGGGCAAGTTCATCGGCGACTACCAGGGGCTCGTCGCGGACGACGACGTCGCGATCCCGTTCTGGAACGACACGCAGCTCGCGGCGCTGCCGCCGACCGACAAGGAGCACTCGCCCTACCAGGAGGTCTTCGCGGCGCGCGTGCCCAACCGGACCGAGGCGGCGGCGGTCTC
>DATMJM010000506.1:0-2825 GCA_035553935.1 Solirubrobacteraceae bacterium | reverse complement strand
CAGCTGGAGGTCGCCACGCCGTGGCGCACGCCGAGCGAGTCCGCGAAGGCGCGCTCGAAGCGCTCGGTCCGCGGTCCCATCGTCAGCCAGCCCGAGCGCAGCGCCTCCTCGACGGCCGCGACGTCTCGATCGCTGAGCCGCACGTCGAAGAGGGGGACGGCGAGATCGGTCACCGGCGCGACAGGGCGGGGCCGTCTGACAGCATGCGCCTCGCAGCGTAGCCGCAAGCCCGCGACGCAGATACGCTGATCGGGTGAGCGACCGAGCGGTGATCCTCGCCGGCGGCAAGGGCACCAGGCTGGCCCCGTTCACGACGGTCCTGCCCAAGCCGCTCATGCCGCTCGGCGACCGCTCGATCCTCGACGTCGTCGTGCGGCAGTTGCGCATGCACGGCTTCACCGAGCTGACGTTCGCGGTGGGCTACCTGTCGCACCTCATCCAGGCGGTGTTCGGCGACGGGGCGGCCCACGGGGTGCGGATCGACTACCACGTCGAGGAGGAGCCGCTGGGCACCGCGGGCCCGCTGAGGCTGATCGACCCCGGCGACGGCGACTTCCTGGCGATGAACGGCGACATCCTCACGACGCTGGACTACCGCCGCTTCCTGGACTGCCACCGTCGCTCGGAGAACGTCTTCACGGTCGCCTCGCACCGCAGGGTCCTGCGCAGCGAGTACGGCGTCCTCGAGGTGCAGGCAGGCGCGGGCGCACTCCAGCCGGTGACGGGCTACCGCGAGAAGCCCGAGGTCCCCTACATGGTGAGCATGGGCATCTACGCGCTCGGGCGCGAGGCGCTCGAGCACGTTCCGCCGAGTGGCCGGTTCGACATCCCGGACCTCGTCCTGGCGCTGCTGGCCGCGGGCAAGCCGGTGGGCTCCTACAGCTTCGACGGCTACTGGCTGGACATCGGCCGCCACGACGACTACGCGCAGGCGCTCGAGGATGCCGACACGATCCTGCCGCAGCTGCTCAGCGCCGCCGTGCCGCCCGTCGAGGAGGGCGCTCAGGGGCGGGAGGCCGGCGCGCCGCGGGACGGCACGGGCACCTGCGGCGGCCCGGCCGCGTGAACGCGATGTCTCATCGGCGCGGCGGGGCCTGCGTGCTCGTGAGGTTCGAGTACGCCGGGTCGAAGGGGTCGCCGAAGCGATGCTCCGCGAGCGCCGCGACGATCTCGCGGATCCCGGCGGGCACCGTCAGGCGCGGCTCGAACCCGAGTGTCGCGTGGACCTTCTCGAAGGCGACCTTGTAGTCGCGTGGGTCCTCGTCGCGACGAACGAAGCTGACGTCGCCGCGGCCCAGGGTCCCGGTGATGAGCTCGACGAGGTCGAGCTTGCGGTAGTTCTCGTCGGTGTGGCCGACGTTGAAGACCTCCCCGTCCGTCTTCTCCGCCGGCGCGGCGAGCACGGCGCGCACTGCGCGGGCGGCGTCGCGGACGTGGACGTACGGACGCCAGAACTGCTCGCCGAAGACCTCGAGCCGGCGGCCGCTCCAGAGGTCGCGGGTGAACTCGTTGACGGTCAGGTCGAAGCGCATGCGGGGCGCCGTCCCGTACACCGTCGCGAAGCGCAGGCACGTCGGCCGCACGTCGCCGTGGCGCGTTCCGAGCAGCCGCCGCTCGATCGCGACCTTCTGCTCGGCGTACAGCGAGACGGGCGCCAGCGGCGCCGTCTCGTCGACCGGCACCGTGGGATCCGCCATCCGGCCGTAGTTCGAGCACGTCGAGGCGAATATGAGCTGCGCCGCGCCGGCCCGCCGGGCGGCCGCCACGACCGCCGCGCTGCCTTCGACGTTGACGTCGTCGGCAAGCTGCGGGTCCCTCGCGCACGCGGGATCGCCGACGATCGCGGCCAGGTGGACGACGGCGTCGGCGTCCTTCAGGGCGCGCCGCAGCGCGTCGCCGTCGCGGATGTCGCCGCGGATGACGGCGGCGCCCTGCTGCGCCAGCGCGGCCTCGACGTGCTCTTGGCCGTGCAGCAGCACGTCGAGCACGACGACGTCGTGGCCCGCCTCGAGCAGCTCCTCGGCGACGCACGCGCCGACGTAGCCGGCTCCCCCGGTGACCGTGACCTTCATCGCACAGACTCTAGGATGCCGCGCCCGCGCCGTCGTGCGGCCGCGGCGTGTCTATCGACCCGCCACCACTGGTCGTCGGAATGCACGAGCCCCATCGCGTGGTTGAGCTGGAGTCGTTCGCGCGGCCGACCTCGAGCGTCGCCCGCCCGACGCCGGATGCCGTCGCCGGCCGGAGCGCGGCCTCGTCCTGCTCGCCGCCGTCGCCGGTGCGGGCGTCGCGCCCGGGCGCAGCAGGACGGCTCCCTCGCGGGCCGGCAGCGTGACGGACGTGACGGTCGATCCGGCGAGGTTCTTGTGCTTCCTGCCGAGGCGCAGCGTCTTGGTCGTCTGGCCGGGCTGGTTGACGAGGACGATGCCGTTCTGGAAGTCGCGCCGGAAGACGCCGTTGGAGCTGTAGCGCTGCCCGAGCGGCTGGCCGAGGTCGACGTCGTAGCCGCTCCACCAGTTGTTCGGGTCCGAGCCGTCCGGGTGGGCCAACCCGTCGAGCCCGTTCGACAGCAGGAAGTAGGTCGCCAGCTGGTACTCGCGCCCCCACGTCGACTGTGCGTCCCAGACGACGCCCTTGCCGCGCGAGTGCGCGTACTCCGCCCACGCCAGCACGGTCTCGTAGCCGTACGTGCCCGTGCCGCCGACGATGCCCGTGTCGATCACGCCGCGCTCGATCTCGATGTGGGTGGCGGCCTCGATCGCCCGCCGCACGTAGCCGTTGGACAGGCCGGCATGGAAGTAGACCTGGTTGTGGACGATCTCGAA
>DATMJM010000505.1:0-5280 GCA_035553935.1 Solirubrobacteraceae bacterium | reverse complement strand
CTGGGGCGCCGTCCACGACAGCCCGGAGACGAACCTCGTCGTGTTCGTGCAGCCGGGCAAGGCGGTGCTGCACGTGACCTCGTCCACTCCGCCGGCGGCCTAGCGTGACCGGCCGCGAGCCGGGGTGGTAGCGCTCGCGGCCGGTCACGCTAGGCCGCCGGCGGAGTGGACGAGGTCACGTGCAGCACCGCCTTGCCCGGCTGCACGAACACGACGAGGTTCGTCTCCGGGCTGTCGTGGACGGCGCCCCAGCCGTCGACGATCAGCGCGTGCGCGCCGGGCTGCGGCGCCGGCCACAGCAGCGCGACCTGCTCGTTGGCGCTGACGTTCTCCGCCGTGCGGCGGCCGGCGCCGAGCATGATCAGGCTGTTGTGCCACTTCACCGTCACCGACGTCGCGCGCGGGCGCCCGTCGGTCCCGACCGTGACGATGTACGGGTTCGCGCCGAAGCGCTCCACCGTCTGCGGCAGCTCGTCAAGCGGCACGGGCACGGACATGGGCTAAGGCTACGCGCAGAACCCCGCACCGGCCACCCCTGGCATCATCGGCGGCCCGTGGCCGTCGACCCCAACCTCGCGCAGCGCCTGCTCGACGGCGATCGCCGGGCGCTGGCGCGCGCGATCTCGCTCGTCGAGAACGACGATCCGGCCGGGTGGGCACTCGTGCGAGAGGTCTATCCGCGCACGGGCGGCGCGGCGGTCGTCGGGATCACGGGTGCGCCGGGCGCGGGCAAGTCGACGCTCATCGCACAGCTCGTCAAGAACCGCCGTGCGGCCGAGCGCAGCGTGGCGGTGCTGTCGATCGACCCGACCTCGCCGTTCACGCAGGGCGCGCTGCTCGGCGATCGCATCCGCCTCACGGAGCATTTCCTCGACCCCGGCGTCTTCATCCGCTCGATGGCCAACCGCGGCGCGCTCGGCGGCCTGTCGGAGGCGTCGCTGCAGGCGGCGCTGCTGATGGATGCCGCCGGCCGCGACGACGTGTTCCTGGAGACCGTGGGCGTCGGCCAGGCGGAGGTCGACATCATCGACCATGCCGACACCGTCCTGCTCGTGCTCATGCCCGGTGGCGGTGACTCCGTTCAGGCGCTGAAGGCCGGGATCATGGAGATCCCGGACGTCATCGTCGTCAACAAGGCCGACCATCCGCTGACGCAGACGATGGTGCGCGAGATCCGGGGTGTGCTCTCGCTGGCGCCGCAGGGCCCGTGGAAGGTGCCGATCCTGCAGACCGAGGCCGTCGACGGGCGCGGTGTCGACGAGCTCATGGACGCGCTCGTCGAGCACCGCGCGTTCATCGAGGAGCAGGGCACGCTGGCCGAGCGCCGCCGCCGCAACCTGCGCAACGAGGTCCTCGCGATCGCCACGGCACGCCTGCGGCGCCGGCTCGAGCACCGCCTGGAGGAGGACGACGGCTTCGACGCGCTGATGGACGAGGTCGTCGCGCGCCGGCTGGACCCGGCGAGCGCCGCGACCACGATCCTCAGCGCCGAGCTGGAGGGCGAGGAGCCGGTCGTCTGACCGGCGGCTCTCGACCGGCGGCCGCCGACGCCGCCGCCGTCAGGAGGTGACGAGCTCGCGCTCGAGCTCTTCGGTGTACTCACCGCGCCGGGCCGCGCCCGTGCAGCGAGCGCGGTGGCGGTACTGCGTCTGCGCCGCCTCGACCTTGTCGCTGTCGCCCGCCCAGGTCGTGAGGGCGGCCGCCTGCAGGCCGCGGCCGTAGGAGAAGCTGATCTCCCATGGTTGCGGCCCGCGCTGGTTCATGACGTTCAGCCGGTTCGTCGCGTCCTCGTCGCTCTGGCCGCCGGAGAGGAAGACGATGCCGGGCACCGCGCCGGGAACGTGGCGTCGCAGGCAGCGCAGCGTGCGGTCGGCGACCTCGTCGTCGTCGGGCTGGTCGGAGCACTCGTAGCCGGCGAGGACCATGTTCGGCTTCAGCAGCATCCCCTCGAAGAGCACGCCCTGCTCGCGCAGCTCGGAGAACACGGTCGCGAGCACCTCGCCGGTGACCTCCTCGGCGCGGTCGATCGTGTGCGTGCCGTCCATGAGGATCTCGGGCTCGACGATCGGCACGATGCTCGCCTCCTGGCACAGCGCCGCGTAGCGGGCGAGCGCGTGCGCGTTGACGTGCACGCAGTAGCGGCTGGGCAGGCGGTCGCCGTCGATCGCGATCACGGCGCGCCACTTGGCGAACCGCGCGCCGCCCTCGTAGTACTCCGCCAGGCGCTCGCGCAGGCCGTCGAGGCCCTCGGTGACCTTCTCGTCGGGGGAGCCGGCGAGCGGCTTGGCGCCCGTGTCGACCTTGATCCCGGGAACGATGCCCTGGCTCTGGAGCAGCTCCGGGAACGGCGTGCCGTTCGAGGCGCTCTGGCGGAACGTCTCGTCGTAGAGGATCACGCCGCTGATGTGGTCGGCCGTGCCGTCGGTGGTGAACAGCAGCTCGCGCAGCTGGCGGCGCGTCTCCTCGCTCGGCTCCACGCCGGCGGCCTCCAGGCGCTTGTTCATGGTGCCGTTGCTCTCGTCGGCGGCAAGCACGCCCTTGCCCTCGGCGACGAGAGCGGCGGCGGTCTGTCGAAGCTCTTCAGACACGGCTGTTGTCTCCTTCTCGTCCGGCGGGAACCCAAAGTGTGCCTTCCCGGCGCGCCGGGACGAAAAACGTGCTCATGGCGAACTCATCGCCGCAGCAACCGGACGAGGTCGTCGCGCTGGCGCTCTGTCAGGCCGCCGATCGTCTTGCTCGGCGAGATCCGGACCGCCGAGAGGGGGTTGCCGACCTCGACGTGACCGAAGGACGGGGCCGCGAGCAGCATGTCCGAGACCTCCGCGCTCAGCACGTACGCGGGCGGCTCGAGCACCGAGAGCCGCCGTCAGCCGACGCGGTCGGCTTCGCGGCGCTCCTCGACCGCGGCCCGGATCTGCCTCGACACCTCGGGCACGTCGCGGTCCAGCACGCGCACGTCCCTGCCGTGCAGCACCGCCAGTCGCATCGGCGACGTGGCGACGACCGTCGAAGTGCGGCGGCGCTCCTCGTCGAGCAGCGCGATCTCGCCGAAGAAGTCGCCGGCGCCGAGCTCGCGCACGTGCTCGCCGTCGCGGCTGACGCGGGCGGTTCCCTCCACGATGACGAAGAGCTCGTGCGCCACGTCGCCCTGCGTGACGATCTCCCGGCCTTCCTCTACGTCGACCTGCTCCACCAGCGGGGCGACCCGCTTGCGCTCCCGCCGGCCGAGCCCGGCGAACAGAGGCAGCTCCTTCAGCCCGCGGTCATCCATACGGCCGCACACTACGCCTGCGCTCCCGGCGCGGTCAAGACGCCCCGCACGCGTGATCGACCAGCTCATGTTAGGGTGCCCTAACATGAGCGCCACGACGACGGCTTGACGATGACCGCCGAGATGCGCTTCGGTTGCGAGCTGTGCGACGCCCGGCCCGACGGCGAGACGCGGCGCGTCCTGCGCGCGCAGCTGCGCGAGGCGCTGCCGGGGATGTACCTCGACGCGCGGCCGGGCCGCTGGCTGATCTGGACCGGCGGCGGCCTGCTCGGCCCCGCCCGCTATGCCTGCCCGCGGCACCGCGGCGATCTGACCGCACGGCTGCGGGCGCAGTACGGCTCCCTCGGCCGAGCGGTCTGGGAGAGCGAGCCTCATCCGCAGCGCTGGCCCGATCGGGTCTCCGCGGCCGCCGCGACGGAGCATGCGCCATGCGTGAGCGGGTCGGCCGCGGACCTGCAGCTGGCGATCGCGGCCGAGTTCGGCCGCGCCGACGCCGTCGCGACGCACGGGCTGCTCGACGACCTCGCACGGCCGCTGTTCGGGCTTGCGAGCCGCCCGGCCGAGACGCAGGCCGAGGCACTGCTGGCGCTCGTGGCCGACGACCTGGGCTTCGAGGCGCGCGGCGGCGGCGGGCCGCCCGACCTGCTGCTGCCGTGCGTCCTGCGGACGCGCGTCGCCCACCCGCTGATGCTGGCGATCGTCGCGTCGGAGCTGGCGCGCAGGGCAGGCATCGCGGTGACCGTCTGCTCCTCGTCGACGCGCTGGTACGTCGGCGTGCCGGGCGACGAGCAGATGCTGCTGCTCGACACCGACCTCGGCGACGGCGGCCGCCCTCCCGAGAAGGTGCTCGCGCACTGCCGCCACGAGCTGGCGTACTGCACGCTGACCGGTCTGAGCCGCAGCTTCGCAGGCCGCGGCAGGCTCCAAGCCGCGCGCCGCGCGACCCGGATGAAGCTCGCGCTCCCGCTGGCCGACGAGCTTCGCGCCGATGCGTGTCGCGAGCTCGACGCGCTCGACGGCGCGGCGCGCCGCCGCGAAGGCGGCTCCCCCTAGCTGCCGCCATCGGCGGCCGGCGACCGGGCGGCCGCCCGCCGTCGCATCCGCCGCACCATCGTCGTGCCGAACAGCCCGAACCCTGCGACCGCGAGCAGCGCCGCGATCGCCACCGACACGAGGATCGCGCGCACGACTCGACCGCCGAGGCTCGGGCCGAGCGCGACGCCGACGCGCGCGGAGGGTCGCAGCGCGGTGCGCGCGCTGACGACGTAGCGGCCCGCGCGCGGCGCGGTGACCGTCCCCTGCGCCGTCCCGCTGTGACCGCGCAGCGAGTACGTCAGCGAGTCCTCGTAGGGTTCGATCGGCAGCCGCCGCCCGCTCGGCGCAGCGGTGATCGCGACGTCGATCGGGGGCACCTCGTCCTCGTCGGCTCCGGGACCCTCGAAGTACACGACGTACTCGCGCTGCTCGAGCTGCACGGTGCGCGATCCGGGCGCCGCGACGCGCACGAAGTCGTCGACGGACCGATCGATGCCCCGGAACGACAGGAAGCCGTAGGCGAGCGCGCCCACGACCGCCGCCACGACCAGGGCGCCGCCGATCCAATAGCCCGCGCGCGAGGTCACCGGGCGCCAACGATACGCGCCCGCCGGGTGCGCCATTCGAAGGCCAGCAGCGCGACGAGCCCGACGCCGGCAGCCGCCAGCGCGATCGTGACACCGGCCGAGCCGGTGCCGAACAGCGGCAGCGCCTCGTCGAGCGGGCCGAGCGGCGCGCGCGACGTCGGGCCGACGATCGCCCCGCCGCCGATGCGCAGCTCGGCGTACCACCAGACGCTCGTCACGAGCGTGAGCGCGGCGAGCGCGCCGCCGGCGCGCGGCGCCTGGCGCAGCCCCCACGCGACGAGCGCGACCGCCGCCGGCAGCGCGGGGAGCAGATAGCGGCCGGGAAAGAAGAAGCCGAACATCGTCGGTGCGATGAAGGCGGCGACGAGTACCTGCGCGGCGCAGACG
>DATMJM010000504.1:0-4967 GCA_035553935.1 Solirubrobacteraceae bacterium | reverse complement strand
GAGCGCGGGTGGCGGCACGGGCGTGACGGGCCGGGACGCGGCCGGCGGCGTCTTACGGCCGCCGCGACCGGCCGCCGCATCGACGGCTTGCCGCGGCGCGCCCGCCGGACGGGCGGCGATCTCGCGTGCGACCGGCTGCGGCGCGGCGGCGGCCGCGGCGCCACCGCCGCGGTCCTCGTTCCCGGCGGCGGGAGGGAGGGCGTCGGCGGCCCGCGAGCGGGGGCCAGCGCGGGCGGCGTCGGTCACGCGCCCGGCGCGCGGCTCGCCGCGGCGCTCGCGCGAGGCCGGCGAGAGGGGCCCGCGCAGCGGCTGCTCGGCGTGCCGCGCGACGGCGTCCGGGCGCGGGCCGTCGGGCGCGGGGCGATCGTGCCGGCGCTGCGCTGCGCGGGCGCCCGCGGCACCGGCGTCCGGCCGCTCGGGCGGGGCCGTAGGCGCCGGCGCCCGCCGGGGCGTGCCGGACGCAGACCGCGGCGGGACACCGGTCTGGCCGGTCTCCTGCGGCGGCTGCGCGGACGCCGCTTGCGGGCCGCGCGCCGGCGCGGGCGGCCGCTGCGCGGCGGGCGGGCGCTCGGCGCGAGCTGGCGCCGGCTGCGCAGCGGGAGGCGGGGCGGGCGACGCGGCCTGGATCTCGATCGCGGGCGGACGCAGCTCCAGGCGCCCGGCGTCGCCCCTGCGCTCGCCTCCGAGCGGTCCGCGCCGGGCGAGCGCACGTGGTCGCGCCGCGGCGGCCCGGGTGACGGCCGGCGGCAGCGCGCGGGCCGGCTCGGCGCCCGGCGCACGGCGCCGCCGCGAGCGCTCCGCCGCCGGCAGCAGCGGTGGCGCGAGCACGCGCGCGAGCGGCCAGCGGCGGCTCATCGGGCCGCCCCCGCGCTCATGCCGGCTCGCCCGTGCGCGAGTCGGCGAGCAGCGCGGCGTGGGCCTCCTCCTCGAGCAGCAGGCGGTACGCGAAGCGGCGCCCGAGTGGCAGCGCGAACACGTCGCGCTCGGTCCAGCCGTACGCGCGCGCGAGCTCGTGGACGTCGCGCAGCAGCCCCTTCGCACGCCCGCTCAACTCGAAAAAAAAAAGAAGGGACGTCGAACGGGGCGACGACGCGAGCCTGACAGTGCGAGCACTCGACCGCCATCTCGAGGTCCAGGTCCGGCAGCCGCGCCTCGATCGCCGCCTCGAGCTCGCGCCGCAGGCCGACCGGCAGCCCGCGGGCGAAGTCGAGGTCCAGGCCATCGCTGCGCTCGCCGTAGCGCTGCAGGCAGCGGGCGATGAGCCAGGTGCGCCGCTCGGCGTCCCCCTCGAGCGCCGTCGCCGCCAGGTCCTCCTGATCGCCGGCCGTGGGCAGCCGCAGGACGGCATCGCCGGCGCCCTGCAGCTCGACGCGCACGGGCTCCGCGGGACGCTCGAAGTCCAGCGGCAGCACGTCGAGCGAGAACTCAACCTCGCTCTCCTCGCCGCACTGCGGGCAGCTCACGCGCGCGCCGATCTGGGGCCCGAGCGACATCCGCCGCAACGCGACGAGCTCGCGGTCGCGCTCGGCGACGAGCAGGGTGCGCACCGCCTCGCGCGCACCGGCGGGATCCTCGCCCGGCGCCACGAGGCAGCGGGCGAGGACCTCGTTGCACAGCCGCGCGGTGTTCGGCTCCTGCGCGTGGCGCTCAAGGTACTCCTCCTCCCAGCCGGTCAGCGCCCGCAGCGCCAGCCGCGCGGTCGCGCCGCGCTCGCCCGCGGGTGCCTCCCCGGACGCGGCCGGCGGCGCGGGCCCGGGCGGCCGCGCACTCGCCGGCGCCTGCGTGCCGAACGGGCTCTGGATGCGCTCCCGCGTGGACATCGTCGCGCGAGGCCGCCGCTAGCGTGCCGCGCGGGAGCGTCGCAACGTCTGCGTGCGGTCCATCTACGTCTCCGTCGGCTCGCTCACCGCCGGGTCGACGGAGAAGCCCTCGTACTCGAACTTGAGCGTCTGGATCGCCACCGCGTTGGCGTTGGCGTCCATCTCCGGGACCGCCTGGAACTCCGCGACCCAGGCGCGGTGCAGGGTGAATGCCATGACCGGCGTCGCCTGCAGGTTGAGCACCTCGACGATGACCTCCTTGCGGTAGTTCTTCAGCGACATCGCGGCGTCGCCCTGCGGCGAGTTGACGAGGTCCGCCCAGGCGATCAGCTGCTGGTCGTGGGTCAGGCCCGACTCGAGCGTGACCGGCTCGAACTTCGTGCGCCCCGGCAGCTTGCGCACGACCGACGGGCCACCGGCCTCGCGCCACTCGATCACCTCCGTCGAGCGCTTGATCGCGGACATCTTCGACAGGCCCGCGACGTACTGGTTGTCCCATTTGACGCGGAACTTGAAGTTCTTGTACGGGTCGAGCCGATGGGTGTTCACCGAGAACTGCGGCACGACGGCCTCCTCACGCGGCGGATTGGGTCTTCTGGCTGAGCTTCACGACGACGAACTCGGCGGGGCGCAGCGGTGCGAATCCGACGAGGATGTTCACGATCCCCGCGGCCTGATCGATCTCGGTCGTCGTCTCGGCATCGACCTTGACGAAGTACGCCTCGTCGCTCGTGCGCCCGGCGAACGCGCCGTTGCGGAACTGCGTCTCCATGAACGCGCCGACCGATGCCCGCAGGCTCGCCCACAGCGGCTCGTCGTTGGGCTCGAACACGGCCCACTGGATCCCGTTGGAGATGCTCGTGCGCAGGAAGATCGCCGTGCGCCGCACGGGCACGTAGCGCCACTCGCTGCTGGGTTTCATCGTGCGCGAGCCCCACACGACGCGCCCCGCGCCGGGGATCTGGCGCAGCGCGTTGACGCCGCGCGGGTTGAGCTCGTCGGAGTGCAGGTCGTTGAGCTGGTGCTCGAGCGCGGTCGTGGCGTTGAGCGTCGCCTCGGTGCCGGCGGGCGCCTTCCACACCCCGCGGCGCCCGTCGATCCGCGCGAACAGGCCGGCGACGTAGCCCGCCGGCGGCAGGGAGATCGTGGGGTTGCGCCCGACGCCGACGACGTCGCCGACGACGAGGTGCGGCCAGTACAGCCCGGCGAAGTTGCTCGCCGTCAGCGCGCCGGCCTCGGTCACCACGGCGGTCGTCGCGGACGTCGGGTCGGGTTGCGTGCGCAGGCTCGGCAGGTCGCCGACGAAGAACAGGTCCCGGCGCGGGCGCCCCTCGGCGAAGCCGATGAACTGGTCGACGAAGTCCCCGTACTCGCCGGCCGTCGTCGCCCGGGCGAGCAGCGCGTCGCAGGCCGCCACGAGCAGGGCCGCATCGTCGACGCCCGCCAGCTGCTCGGACAGCAGCAGCCCGTAGTCGGCGGCGTCGAGGTCGCCGCCGCCGCCGGCGCCGCCGGTCAGCGCGACGGCCCCGCCGACGATGTCGCTCTCGTCGGGGTCGCTGGAGGAGGGCGGCGAGCCGAGCTCGTCGAGTGGAGCAGGGACGGCCGGCACGGCGTCGGCGGCCCAGCGGATGTAGAGGCTGCGCCGCAGGACGTCGACGACGTAGTT
Source organism: Solirubrobacteraceae bacterium (assembly GCA_035553935.1). Lineage (GTDB taxonomy): Bacteria > Actinomycetota > Thermoleophilia > Solirubrobacterales > Solirubrobacteraceae > CADCVQ01. The sequence continues at coordinate 1,481 of DATMJM010000504.1, read as the reverse complement.
CTCGTCGGCGGGATCGGTCGACAGGCGGTCCCACGTCTCGACGAGCCGTCGCTCGCCGGTCTGCGGGGACTCGTAGACGACCGCGATCCGGAAACGCTCCTCGGCCGGGCCGCTGGAGTCCAGGAACGCGACCGCCACCGAGTGCCCCCAGATCCCCGGCGAGCTGGCCTCGACAAGCCCGCCGCGCCCTGCGGTCTGGGGCCCGCCCTCCGGTGCGTCCATCGCGCGCAGCACGTAGGCCGTCGAGCCGCCGTTGACGTAGAAGCCGTCGATCGCGTAGGCCGTCAGCACGCGCGTGGGATCGGCCGGCGGGCTGTCGTCGTCGCGGACGCGGAAGTAGCCGCCGTAGAGGCGCTCGAAGTCGCCGCGGCTCTTGATCTTCGTCGGGACGAGCGGTCCCCGCTCGGTCTCGCCGACGAAGATCGTCGTGCTCGTCGGCGCACCCTCGATCGAGCGCGCGCCGGCCGGCACCTCAGAGACGTAGACGCCCGGGTGTAGCAGTGTGGGCATGCGCCCTCCCCCTTCCCCCTTCGAACGGACGGATACGACCGGCCGACCGGCCGGAACGTGTGAAGCGAAACGTCGGCGCCAGCAACATAGCCCGCGCGCCACGCCCGATGCAAGGGCACAAGTGCCAATAATTCCGGCTGTGTCCGGGAAGCCTCTCGCAGTCAGCTGCCTGTGCGTCACAGAGGCACGAGCCGCGTTCCTCCCGTGGCTCTACTGGAATTACCAAAAACAGGCTTATCGGCACCGCGAGCTCATCGTCGTCGACGCCGGCGGCGACGGCTCCCTCCTGCCGAGCGCGGCCGGCGCCAGAGTGCTGCACTGCCCGCCCGGCACGAGCGTCGCGCGCAAGCGCAACCTCGCGCTCGAGGCCGCGCGCGGCGACGTCGTCGCCTGGTTCGACGACGACGACTGGCAGCACCCGCGGCGCCTGTCGCTGCTCGTCGCCGCGCTCGGCGACGGCGCAGCGCTCGCCGGCTCGCTGGAGAGCTGGTTCGTCGACCTCGCGCGCGGCCGCGCCCGCGCGCACCGCTCGCAGCGCAGCGTGCTCTTCAACGGGCTCGGCGTGCGCCGCGACGCGCTTGACGGCGCGCGCTTCGACGAGCGTCGCGCACGCGCCGCCGATACGGCCTGGCTGGCGCAGGTCGGTCGCGCGGCCGGCGGCGCGCCCGTCATCGTCCCGGCGGTGCTCTCGTTCTGGCTGTGCCATCGCGACAACCTCTCCAACCCGGCGCGCCGCTACGTCTTCCCCCACCCGCTGGCAGCCGTCCGCGAAGCCGTCGGCGAACGGTTCTGGGGCGAGACGGAGGCGCAGCTGGACGCCCTGCGCGCTCGGCTGGGGTCGGCCGGGGACGCGCGGCCCGGGACGCGCGGCTAGACCGGCTGCCGCGCGGGCGCGGACCGCCGCGCGAGCGCCGCGCGGACGTCGCGCCCGACGAGCGCGTCGACGCGCTCGTCGGGCGCGACGTCCGCGC
>DATMJM010000503.1:0-2043 GCA_035553935.1 Solirubrobacteraceae bacterium | reverse complement strand
GTCGGGTTCGACCAGGTCAAGAAGATCTAGCCATGGCTAAGAAAGTCCTCACACAGATCAAGCTGCAGGCCACCGGCGGCCAGGCGAGCCCCGCGCCGCCGGTCGGCCCGGCCCTGGGCCAGCACGGCATCAACATCATGGAGTTCTGCAAGGCATTCAACGCGCAGACCCAGGGCGACGCCGGAACGACGATCCCCGTCGTCATCACCGTCTATGAGGATCGCTCGTTCACGTTCGTCACCAAGACGCCGCCGGCCGCCGTGCTCATCAAGCAGGCGATCAACCTCGAGAAGGGCTCGGGCGAGCCGCACCGCGTCAAGGTCGGCACGATCACGCGGGCGCAGCTGCGTGAGATCGCCGAGCGCAAGCTCGCCGACCTGAACGCCAACGACCTCGACGAGGCGTCGAAGATCATCGCCGGCACGGCGCGGAGCATGGGGGTCGACGTTGTCTAGGCACGGAAAGACCTTCCTCGAGGCGCGCTCGCAGGTCGACCGCGAGCGCGAGTTCTCGCCGGCGCAGGCCGTCCAGCTCATCAAGTCGCTGCCGGGCCCGAAGTTCAACGAGACCGTCGAGGTTCACGTCCGCACGGGCCTGAACGTACGCCACGCCGACGAGCAGCTGCGCGGGACGATCGCGCTGCCCAACGGGCTCGGCAAGGAAGTGAAGATCGCCGTCTTCGCACAGGGCGACAAGGCGCGCGAGGCCGAGGACGCGGGCGCGGACGTCGTCGGCGCCGAGGACCTCGCAAAGCGCGTGGAGGAGGGCTTCACCGACTTCGACGTCGCGATCGCCACGCCGGACCTCATGCCGGTCGTCGGCCGCCTCGGCCGGGTGCTCGGCCCGCAGGGCAAGATGCCCAATCCGAAGGTGGGCACCGTGACGATGGACGTCGCCCGCGCCGTCCAGGAGGCGAAGGCCGGCAAGATCGAGTACCGCACCGACCGCACGGCGATCGTGCACCTGCCGATCGGCAAGAAGGACTTCACCGAGCGCCAGCTGCTCGAGAACTACGCCGCCGTCATCGACGAGCTGATCCGCGCCAAGCCGTCCGCCGCCAAGGGCCGCTACCTGCGCACGATCACGATGGCTTCGACGATGGGCCCCGGCGTGAAGGTCGACCCGTCCCGCACCCGCGACATCCTCGAGGAGGCCGCCCCGGCATCAGCCGCGTGAGCGTCCATCTCTGAGGCCACCGCAGAACCCGGGCAGTCCTGACGCGCCGAGCGTCCGGCGGAAGTCCCGGCGAGGAGGCAGATGAACCGAGAGCAGAAAGCCGCGGTGATCGAGGAGATCGCCGCACAGATCCAGCAGTCCGAGGCCGTCTTCGCGGTCGACTACCGCGGGATCACCGTCCAGCAGGCCGCCGAGCTGCGCACGAAGCTGCGCGATGCCGACGCGTCGCTGCGCATCGTCAAGAACACGCTCACGATCCGGGCCGCCGACGAGGCCGGCGCCGGGGCGCTCAAGCCGGTCCTGGAAGGTCCGACGGCGCTGACGTTCGTGCGCGGCGACGCGGCGGCCGCGGCGAAGGCCGTCGCCGACTACGCCCGCGCCACCGGCCTGCTGCCGTTCAAGGGCGGGCTCATGAACGGCGAGGCGCTCGCGGCCGACGAGATGACCGCGATCGCGCGGCTTCCCGCGCGCGAGGTGCTCAACGCGCAGTTCGTGAACATCGTGGCCTCGCCGCTGACCGGCCTCGTGACGAGCCTCTCGAACCTCATCAGCGGGCTGGCGCGCCAGCTCGCGCAGGTGGCCGAGAAGAAGGAGGCGGGCGAGATCCCCGCGGGGGACGCGCCTGCGGGCGCGGCTGCCGCCGAGACGACGTCCGAGCCGGACGCCGACGCCGCCGAGGCGCCTTCCGAGGCACAGGACGCTGGCGAGGCGCAGGCGGCGCCGGGCGACGACACCCCATCTGACACTGACAAGGAGAAGGAGTAACCCATGGCCCAGTCCACGCAGGAGTGGATCGACGAGCTCAAGAGCATCTCGGTGCTCGAGCTGAGCGAGCGCATCAAGGCGCTCGAGGAGGAGTTCGGCGTC
>DATMJM010000502.1:0-7091 GCA_035553935.1 Solirubrobacteraceae bacterium | reverse complement strand
GGACGGCCGCGAGCTCGAGGCCGTCGGGCCGCCAGGTGACGTCGCAGGCAGCGGTCTCGGTCGGCTGCGCCTGCTCGAGCGCGACGTCCGACGCCTCCGTGAGCACGACCTGATAGCCGTCGGTCGCGAGGTTGGAGACCGCCGCCAGGCGCGTGCCGCCGGGTGAGAAGGCAGCCGCGATCACGCCCTTGCCGGGCCGGCCGGTGGCGGTCGCCGTCGTTCCGCGCCACAGCAGCGGATCTTGCGAGAACGCGCGCCCGGAGCGATACACCCGCAGCGCGCTGATCGAGGCGTTGTCGCCGCGGCGGCCGGGCACGACGACCACCTTGCCATCCTTGCGCCAGGACGGGCGGCCGAAGAGGTCCCAGCCGTCGTCGGGCAGGCACAGGTGGTCGAGCTCGAGGCCGTCGATGCGACCAAAGCACAGGTCGCCGTCGTCCTCCTCGCGGCGCAGGACGGCCAGCGTCACGCCGTCGGGCGCAGCGGATGGGTACGACAGCGCGTCGGGCCCGGCGTAGAGGGTCCGCGCGGACGCGTTGCGCGCCGTGCCGGTCACGATGATCCGCGATCCGGAGCGGTAGACGACGTCGTCGCCGCCGGGCAGGTACGTGGGCTCGAGGGCCGTCCCGCCGCCGACCGGCAGGCGGCCGAGCTGCTTGCCGCCGAGCGGGTTGACGATGAGCACGCGCGTCCCGGTCTGCACCGCCATCGGCGGCAGCCCCGCCGATGCGCGCACCACGACCGCGTCGCCCTTCTGGGCCTTCTCGCCGGGCTTCGGGACGACCGCGATGACGGTTCCGGCCTTCGAGCCGGCAAAGCCCGTCGAGACGCGCGGCTCGAGCCCGAGCTTCTCGAGCGCGACCCTGTACTCCTTGAGCGGCATGCCGTCGATCTCCGGGATCTTCACGCCCGCAGCCGCGGCCTTCTTCTTCTTGTCGGCGGCGTCCGCGGCCGCCTTCTTCTTCGCGGCCGCCTTCTGCTGCTTGGTCGCCGGCGGCTTGGCCAGGAACACGCGCACCGAGGTGCCGCGGCGGACCGACAGCTGCGCGGCCGGGATCTGGCTGCGCACGACGTAGCGATCCGGCGCGTCGGCGGGCTGCGTCTCGCCGAGCTCGAGCCCCTCCTCGCGCAGCCGCTCGTCGGCCTTGACGCGCGTCAGGCCCTTCAGCCGCGGGACCTCGACCTGCGACGTCCCGGCTGCGACGACGATCGCCACCGACGCGCCCTCGTCAACGTCCGTCCCGGCCGGCGGCGACTGCTCGATGACCTCGCCGGGCTCGGCGTCGGGCTCGAGGCGCCGCTGCACCGGCTGGCTGAGCACGAGGCCCTCCGCGCGCAACCTCTTCTCGGCGACGAACGCGTCGTCGAGGCCGACGAGCGGCGGGACGCTGGCCTTCTGCGGCCACAGCAGGTAGACGAGCACGGCGGCGATCGCCAGCAGCGCCACCACGCCGATGACCCACAGCGGGATGAGCGGCTTCTGGCGGAAGACGACCTGCCGCGCCGTCAGCGGGGCGTTGGCGTCGGCCCCGCCGCGCAGGCGCGAGAGGATGCTCGCGTCGAGCTTGAGCTTGGCGAGCGGGTTCTTGAAGCGCGGCTTGGGCAGCTTGGGCAGCGTGATCCCGCGCGGGCCGACCTTTACGCCGGAGGCGGTCTTCTTCGCCTCGTCCCTGGCCTTCGCGGCGAGCTTCTCCCTGGCGCTGAGCGCGTCGTCGTCGACGGGCGGCTGGGTGGCGACGGCATCGACCCCGACGCGGTGCTCGGTCACGCGCCCGAGCGGTCGCGGGAAGCGCGGGCGCAACGTCAGCGTGTCGACGCCGACGTCGCCTGCCTGCAGCGCGAGCCGGCCCGCGGTGAAGCGCGTGCGCAGCCGGCCGCTGTCCTCCAGCGCGGTGAGCCACAGCACCTGCTCGGCGTTGCCGTCGTTGCGTACCGCCGTGCGATAGCGCGCCTTCAGCCGCCCGCTGTTGACGACCGGGACGACCTCGACCGACCACGCCGCGAACGGACGCACCTCGAACTGCGCGATCGCGCGCGCGGCGACCGTCCCGTGCGTGCGCGACAGCGCGACGAGCTCGAACGTCCAGATCCCCGCGGTCGAGCGGTGGTCGCGCGGCGGCGTGATGTCGACGCGCAGCGCGAGCTCGGTCTCCCCCCGGCCGGAGCCGAGCGGGACGAGAAACGCCGCCGCCGGCGTGATCGCGCTCCAGCCGTCGGGCAGGCCGAGCACCGCGAGGTCGTAGTTGTCGACGATCTGGCTCTCGTTGCGGACCGTCGCCTCGAAGGACAGCGTGGCACCCGCCTCGACCGCCGGCACGCCCGCCGCGCCGATCGCGGGGTCGGCGGGCCGGAGCACGAGCGATGCCTCGCCGCTGGCCGCTTCGACCTCCTGCAAGCCGGCGTGCGCGAGCGGTGGCGGCTCCGGCGGCTCCGGCGGCTCCGGCGGCTCCGGCGGAGCCGCGGGCAGCGAGGTTGCCGCGGGCGCGGGCAGCGGCTCGGTGACGCTCGTGCGCTCGGGCTCGGCGGCGTCCGCGGGCGAGACCTCCTCGGTTGCCGCGAGGGCGCCCGGGACGGCTGCGACGAAGGCGGTCGGCGTCCACGACAGGTACTCGCCGCAGCGCTCGCAGAAGTCGCGCCCCGGCTCGTTGTGCGTCCCGCAGCTGCGGCAGCGCGCGCCCTCGCTCATCGCTCGCCGTCCTCGTCGGCCGCGCGACCATCGTCGAACGGCGGGCGCAGCTCGGGCGGCGTCGTGCCCTCCTCCGGTGAGACGGCCGGCACGTCGGGCAGCGTCTTGACCCTGTCGCCGCGCTTGACGCGCAGCTTGTAACGGGCGTGGACTGGCTTCCAGCGCTCGATGCAGCGTGCCACGGCCATCTGCGTCTCGGGCGGCAGCGACTGCTCGCAGAGCACGTCGAACGACGCGCCGGTCAGCGGCGGCTGCTCGTCGAGGCTCTCGCTGACGACGACGCCGCCGTGGTCGTTGATGCGCACCGTGATGTCGGGAAAGAAGAGGCTCAGCGCGAGCTGCAGCCCGGCGCGGGTGCCGCGCAGCCGGCCCAGCTCGCCGGCGCGGCGCACCGCCTCGCGGCGCTGCGTCGCGGGCAGGCTCTCGACCTCGTCGACGCCGAGCCAGGTCGCCAGGCCGGCGAGCGCATGCTCTGGCGCGAGGTCGACGTCGAGGTGCGCCGGCAGCGAGTCGAGCGTCGCGGCGACGGGGTCGAGCACCTCCTCGAGCGCGTGCAGGAAGCGCATCGCGAAGGGCGGCGGCTGGTCGCGCCGCGCCGTCGCGTCGCGGCGGTAGATGTCGGGCACGCCGTTGCGCAGGTGCCGGCGTGAGGACACCGTTCCCGGCGCGTCGGAGCGCATCGGCCGGTCGGGCCGCGCACCGTTCGTCGAGAGGTCGTAGCCGAGGGATGCCACGGCAGCCTTAGGTCCCGCGCATGGTCGCCTTCACGATGTGCACGCCCGAAGCGATCGTCTCGTCGGGCTCGAGCACGATGTGCGAGCCGGCGGGCTCGGGCGACTGGCGGCCGGTGACGAGGTCGGCGCGGTAGATGCGCAGCAGGCGGACGTACTCGACGCCGGCGATCGCGTGCACGACGCCGTACAGCTCGCCCTGGTTGAGCGTGCGGCCGAACTCCCAGCCCCTGCCGAGCGCGCCGGGCATCCCGCCGACGAGCGGGTTGAGGAAGCGGTACAGCTCGCGCAGCGTCTCCTCGCGGATGCGCACGAGGTCGGCGAGCGGCTCGGTCTGCAGCTCCACCACGACGCTGACCCCGCGCAGGCGGACCGGCGCGACGTGGACGGTCGCGCCGAGCAGGCGGCGCTCGTCGAGGTGCGCGGCCACATCCTGGAGCAGGCCGCGCGACGGCTGCAGCTCGTCGAACTCCAGGCGCCGGTCGGCGGGATGCACGCGCGGCAGCACGCGCACCGCCACGGCGTTGCCCTCGTCCGGCGGGACGCAGACGGCGCGCGCAACGCGCGGCGAGGCCTCCCGCGCCAGGTGCTCGAAGTCCTCGGCGGTGACGGCGCGGTGGCGGGCGCGCAGCTCCATCGCGCCGCGCAGGCGCACGCTGTCCAGGCCCTCCGGATCGACGCCGCCTCGCGCCGCCGCCGGGTTCGACACCGAGGTGATCCCCGCCGGGCCGCTCTTGAGGACCGACAGCGACCCCGGCGCGACGTTGCCCCGCAGGCCGCCACCGAAGCGATAGCGCGACATGCGCAGCTGCGCGCCCTTGGCGGGCACCGCGCCGTAGTGGCGCCAGTCGCCGTCGGCCTGGCGGACCGCCGGACCGAGCTCGATCGTGCCGGTCGCGGGATCGCAGACGTAGACTCGGTCTCCCGGCCCGGCGTCGGCGAACGAGCCCGCCGGTCGCCAGCGCGACCAGGTGCCGTCGTCGGGATCGCGGACCTCGAGCCACTCGTCGTCGGACGGCGGAAGCATCGGCGAGCGCAGGACGCTGAAGACCTGGCCCGGCGTGCCGTCGCTCTCGCCGAGGGGCTCGTTGTCGATGCGCTCGGCGTGCTGGCACAGCAGCGTGGCGCCGATCGGCGTCGCGGTGATCGAGGCGACCTCCGGCGGGCGCTCGTAGGCCGCGTCGCCGGCCTCCGAGGGCGATGCCACGCGGCAGCGCAGCCAGTGCAGGCGGTGGCCGTCGAGCGGCAGGCGCTGGCTGTCGTGCGGCAGCTCGAGCAGGACCTCGCCGCTGCCGAAGTTGAAGCCGCCGGTCGTGTCCTCGAGCACGGTCACTCCCTCCCAGTTGAGTTCGCCCGCCGCCCGCTCGGCCGTCGCCATCTCCCACCGCAGCGGCGGCCGGCGCGGGTCGACGCCCGCGCCGCGCGCCGGGTCGGCCTCGACCGACACGCGCATGAGCAGCCGCGACAGCGACTCGTCGAAGCCCAGATGGATGGCGTCGCCCGCGGCCGGGACCGCCGAGAACGCGGCACGGTCGGGGCCGACCGGGCGCGCGACGCCGATGTCGACGGGGATGTCGCGCACGGTCTCGTCGCGGTGCGTCACGTAGGCGGCCGGCGCCATCGGCTCGATCGTGCGGCTCTCGACCACCTCGAAGACGACCGACTCCTCATGCGCGGTGCGGATCGTGCCCACCTCCGTCTCGCCGGCGGCGATCGTCAGCGGCTCGATCGGCGGCGCGCTCAGGGTGAAGCGCACGTCGGCCAGCGCCGGCGTCGGCGGGCGCAGCGGCACGCCGAGCAGCTCGAGCAGGCGCACGTAGATCTTGTCCGGGACCCGGTTGAGCCGGTAGGTCGTCATCTCCGTCATCCACGCGAACAGCTCGATGAGCGTGATGCCGGGATCGGAGACGTTGTGCTCGGTCCACTCGGGGCAGCGCTGTGCGATCCGCGTGCGCGCCTCCGAGACGAGCTCCTGGAAGCCGCGGTCGTCGAGCTGGATCTCCGGCAGCCTCACCACGACGCCACCTCCGAGGCGACGAGATCGGTGTCCGTCGCCTCCTCCTCCGGGATCACGTAGAACGGATGGACGAGGTTGCGCACGCCGGGCACCTCCGGGATCTCGTAGGTCAGCACGATGTCGAGTCGGCCCTCCGCCTGGCGGTCGAGGTCGAAGTCGACGGCGACGACCGTCGCGCGCGGCTCCCAGCGCTCGATCGCCTTGCGGACGGCGTTCTCGATGCTGCCGAACGCCGACGCGTCGAGGACGTCGAAGACATGCTCGTGGACCGCGCACCCGAAGTCCGGCCGCATCGGCCGCTCGCCCGGCGCCGTCGCGAGGATGATCGAGATCGCCTGCGCGATGTCGCTCTCGCCGCCGACGAGCGCGATCGCGCCGCGCTGGTCGACGCCGAGCGGGAACGACAGGCCGAAGCCGAGCTCTTCCCTCACCCGAGCATCACCGTCGCTCCCGAGAGCTGCAGGACGCCCGACGCCTGCACCTGGACGACCGAGCCCTTGAGCTGCAGCGCGGCGTTGGACTCGACGGTCACAGGCGCGGTCGAGGTGATCTTCAGCGGGCCGCTCGCCGAGATCTCCACCCCCTGCTTGCCGTTCATCTTCACCTGGCCGGTCGTCTCGATCGTCAACGCACTGGGCGCGCCGCCGGCGCTGGCGACGAGCTTCATCTCCTTGCCGGAGGAGACCTCGACGGGCCCCTGCGCCGTCTTGACCGTGAGGCCCTTGTCGGCCGCCAGCAGCGTCTTCTGCTTCGTGGCGACATCGAGGTCGCGCGGGAAGCGGGCGGCGAGCGAGCTCGTGGTCTTGACGAGGTCCGAACCCGGCGTGTCCTTGCCGTTGAACAGGACGCCGAGCGCGAAGGGGCGGCGCACGTCGCCGTGCTCGAAGCCGACGACGACCTCGTCGTTGACCTCCGGCAGCGCCACGACGCCGCGCTCCTTGCCGGCGGCGCCCCACGCGATCCGCGCCCAGCCGCTCTCCACCTCGCCGCCGAGCGTCGGGTACTTGACCTTCACGCGGCCGAGCTTGTCGGGATCCTTGTTGTCGGTGACGATCGCGATCGCGAGGTGGTCGGCGAAGGGGTGCGCCGGCCGGCCGCCGTTCATCGACTCCGCGAGCGGGCGGCCGCCGGCGCCGAGCGTCAGCCGCGTCGAGTAGCCGCGCTCGCCGTAGACGTGGACCGCCGAGACGATGCGGTGCGTCCCGCCGAAGCGGTTGCCGACGCCGGCGATCGAGACGTACTCGCCGGCGAGCAGCTTGGGATCGCCCTGCGCGACGGCGGTCGCCTGCACGCGCTCGTGGCCGATGTGGCGGGCTGCGGCCTGCGCCTGCGCGGCTGCCTCGTCGGTGGTGGAGACGGCCGCCGTCGGGATGTGGACGGTCGTGCCGCTCACCGCGCTGTTCACCGTGGCGTCCTGGACCTTCGTCGAAGCCGTCGGCTTCGCGGTCTTGACGATCTCCTCCTTGCGCTTGGGATCCCAGCCGTGGACGGAGACGCTCTCGACCTGGCCGACGGCGCTGACCCGCGGGCGGAAGCGCTCGAGGCTCTCGCCGAAGACGAGCTCGGCGACCGCGTTCGCGGTCTTCGAAGGATCGACGATGTGCAGCGCGCCTGCCGCGATGTCGAGCTCGTCTTCGGCGAGAGCCTCGAGCGCTTC
>DATMJM010000501.1:0-2373 GCA_035553935.1 Solirubrobacteraceae bacterium | reverse complement strand
CCCAGCAGCCGATCTCCACAAGGCACTCGTTGTCGCCCGGCTCGTGCGCGAACACGCCCTCCTCGTAGTAGCCCGCCTTCGGGCAATGGCGGTGGACCGTCTCGCCGAACAGCCACGCCGGGCGGCCGAGCTCGTCGAACTGCGGCAGCGGCGCGAGGTTCTGCAGGAACAGCAGGACGGCGGCCACCGTCTCGGTGAAGTTGTCGCCGACAGGCGAGCAGCCCGGCACGTTGACGACCGGGACGCCGAGCGCCGACCGGTAGTCCTTGCCGAGGAAGTCGGTGAGGCTCATGGAGCCGGTGATGTTGCCGGCGGCGGCGGGGATCCCGCCCCACGTCGCGCACGTGCCGATCGCGACGTATGCCGCGGCGCCCGGCGCGAGCTTCCACAGCCAGTCCGTCACGCGGTTGGGCTGGTCGGTCTCTGAATGGGGGTCGAAGCCGCCGGCGCCCATCGCCGAGAAGTAGCCGTACTCCGTCGGGAACGCCTGATCGTCGGGCACCGAGCCCTCGAGCACCACCACGTAGGGGGCGCCGAGCGTGCCGTTGATCGCGGCGCGGAACGGCCGGATGAACTCGGTCCCCGCGCCCGGAGAGAGCACCGGATGGTGCAGCACGACCTTCGGCAGGTTCGGGATCCTGCCCAGCAGCAGGTCCTCGACCGACGGGTTCGTCGCGCCACTGGCCGCGATCGAGCAGCCGTCGCAGCTCATTCCCGCGATCCAGAACACGTGAACGATGTTCAGTGGACCGTCGGGGCTGCCGCCGATCCCCCCGATGCCCGGATCGACGTTCGCGCCGAACACGCCACCCGCGTGGGGCACCGTCTGCAGCCTCTGCTTATACCCCGTGTCGTAGGCCATCAGCCCGTGTTCTCCTTCCCAGCCGGAATAACCACTGTGTGAATCGTACACATAGGATGGCCCGGAACATACCCTAGTTCGCGCGACGGCGCACTACCATCCGTCCGCCTCTATACACCGCAGGAGGATCGCGAGCAATGTCGCCTGATCAGAGCCGCTACGTGCCGGTCAACACCAACGTCCTGCTGCAGACGCTGGTCGAGGCCGTCAACGAGCAGGTGCAGGAGCGCAGAGCCACGCGCGCGCTGCTCGAGACGCCGCCTGCTCTGCAGGCCGACCACGCGCTCGTCGGCGACAACGAGCCTGCCCTCGATCGCGACCTGCGCGTCTGCGGCTACATCGCGCGGATGGTCGAGGTCGACCTCTTCGAGCCCGCCCGCGGGTTCGCGGACTGGGTGCTCGAGCGGGTCGAGCCGCATGAGGCGCGCACGGGCGACCGCGACGAGGCCGTCGCCGCGCTCTGCGGCGAGCTCGCCATGGCCGAGCCGATCGGCAAGCCCGACCCCGACGACCCGGCAGCCATGAGCTGGCGGGTCCCCGGCCCCGGCGGTCACGTCCGCCACTACGTCGCGCGCCGTGCGATCGAGGAGCTGCTCCGCGACCGAGAGGAGCCCGTGGAGGGCGATCCCGCCGACCTCAAGCGCGCATGGGTGTACGGGTTCTTCGTGCGCACGTGCGAGGAGGCCCTGGCGGACGAGGACGACGCAGCCGCACCGGACGGCACCTGACCTACCGCCGCCCGGCGGTGCATGCGCCGCGGCCGTCGGTCACTGGGTTGCGCAGAACATGCACAGGTCGAAGCTGCGGATCGCGCGCAGCACGTCGATCCCCTGCTGACCGGGGTCCGAGCTCACCAGCGGCGTCGCCATCACCGCGGCCTCGCACGGGCCTGGTCGGCCGGCGCCGTCGCGCGGCGAGCCCGAGAAGGTCGAGGGCCCCACGATCTGGTAGTTCTCGATCACGCGGTCGCCGAGCTGCAGGTGGTGGCTCACGTAACCGCGCGCACCGCCCCAGTATCCGGCGCCGAACGTCGCCCCGCGCGGGATCTTGTAGGGGTTGAAGATCTTCGAGTGCTCCTTGCCCCTGCGGGCCAGGTCCAGGCCGATCACGACGCTCTCGTACGCGACGACCGTCGCCTGCGCGAGCGCGTAGGCGCGGGCCCGGTTGCGCTCGAGGGCGTTCCACCGCTGCGGAACCTGCCACTCCACGTCGGCAGCCGGCATCGCCGCCGGCGGCACCGTCATGACCACGCTGCGGCCGGTCGAGTGCGTGAGCCCGCCGTGCGGGCCCTTGCCGGCGAGCGCCGTCGCCCACAGCCGCGCCTGCGCACCGGTCTCCATCGGGTGGCCGTTCCAGCGCGCGGCCGTGCACCAGGAGTACGCGCCGCCGCCGGACTCCGGGTCGGCCGGCCGCGGGATCGTCTGCTTGTTGGACGGGTGGCGCTGCGAGAGCTGGTTGCCGGCGGCGTCGCGTACTCCTGGTGCACGGCCGCGCGCTGGAACGGCCACCCG
>DATMJM010000500.1:0-2258 GCA_035553935.1 Solirubrobacteraceae bacterium | reverse complement strand
GAGCAGGATCCCAACGAAGCCGCCGACGGCCCACGCCGCACCGCCGTCGAGAAGCGCGGCGGCGCCCCACGCGGCGAGCAGGCCGCTGCCGACCGAGAGGAAGTTCAGCCCGCTGCCGCGCATCTGTTCTCGCTCGGGAAGCGGCTCCGCGGTGTGCGTCCGGAAGCCGCTCGTCGAGAGGGCAGAGATCATGATCATCGCCACCGCCGGCCCGGCGATCAGCAGGAACACCTCCCCGACCGCCGGGGACCCGTGCAGGTCGGCGAGGATGAGTCCCGTCCCGCCGATGGTCAGCGAGAACCCGAAGGCCGTGGAGTTGTTGTTCGCCGTCTCGCCGAGACCCCGGCGCAAAGCTTCCATGCCCCGAGACTACGCCTCCGCTCGGATGCCCCCGACGGCAGACCTGGTTGCTCGGCAACGGCTAGAAAAGCTGGTTCTCGCCGCCGAAGACGTCGCTGACGGAGCTGTCGCTGAAGATGCTGCGGATCGAGTCGGTCAGCAGGTCCGCGCAGGAGAGGACCTTGATGTTGTCCGGTGCGCCGGCGCGCAGCGGGATCGTGTCGGTGACGACGATCTGCTCGAAGTCGGCGGCCTGGAGGTTCTCGAAGGCGTTGCCGCTCAGCACCGGATGCGTCGCCGCGGCGTAGACGGCGCGCGCACCGGCGTCGAGCACGGTCTGGCCCGCGACCTTCAGCGTGCTCGCGGTGTCGATGATGTCGTCGACGATGACCGCGGTCTTGCCCTTGACGTCGCCGATGACGTAGCCGATCTCGGCGACCTGCTGCGCGGGGCGCTCCTTGTCGAGGATCGCGAGGTCGGCGCCGAGCTTGGAGGCGAACTTCTTGTTGAGCTTGACGCGGCCGGCGTCCGGCGCGACGACGACCAGGTCGCGCAGGTCGAGGTCCTTGAAGTACTGCGTGAGGATGAACAGCGCGGTCATGTGGTCGACCGGCTTGCGGAAGAAGCCCTGGATCTGGCCGGCGTGCAGGTCCATCGTCAGCACGCGGTCGGCGCCGCCGCGCTCGAGCATGCGGGCGACCAGACGGGCGGAGATCGGCTCGCGCGGCGCGGACTTCTTGTCCTGGCGGCTGTAGCCGAACCACGGCGTGACGGCGATCACGCGGTGGGCGCTGGCGCCGACGGCGGCATCGATCATCAGCAGCAGCTCCATGATCGCGTCGTTCGGCGTCAGCCCGGCGGCCGGATTGGCGCACATCGGCTGCACGATGAAGACATCTGCGCCGCGGACCGACTCGCCGTAGCGGCAGTAGACCTCGCCGTTGGTGAACGTCCTGAGCGTCACCGGGCCGGGTTCGATGCCGAGCTTGTCGGCGATCCTGGCGCCGAGATCGGGGTTCGCCCGCCCCGAGAACAGCATGAGGTTCTTGTCGTAGCCGAGCTCGAGGCGGGTCCTGGGCATCGGCTTCGGCTGGACGGTGGTCATCCGTTAGGACAGTCTAGGGCGAGCGCGGACGCTTGCGGTCGGCGTAGCCCTCGATGTTCGTCTGGCGCTCGCGCGCCACGCCGAGCGCGCCGGGCGGGACGTCCTTCGTGATCGCGGAGTTGGCGGCGGTGTATGCGTCGTCGCCGATCGTCACGGGAGCGATGAGCGTCGTGTCGACGCTCGTGTGCACGCGGTCGCCGATCATCGTGCGGTGCTTGTGGACGCCGTCGTAGTTGGCGGTGATCGTCGCTGCCCCGAGGTTCGTGTCCACGCCGATGTCGGCATCGCCGATGTAGGAGAGGTGGGGGACCTTCGATCCTCGGCCGACGTCGGAGTTCTTGATCTCGACGAACGTCCCCGCCTTGGCGCGCTCGCGCAGGATCGTGCCGGGGCGCAGGTACGCGAACGGGCCGACGGTCGCGCGCGACTCGATCTCGGCCTGCACGACGTAGGAGTGCGGGATCGCCACCTCGTCGTGCAGCGTGGCGTCGATCAGCGTCGTCAGCGGCCCGACGGTGCAGGCGCGGCCGATCCGCGTCGCGCCGCGCAGGAACGAGCTGGGCTCGACGACGGTGTCCTCGCCGATCGTCACGCCGACGTCGATGAGCGTCGAGGCGGGATCGACGATCGTCACGCCGGCGCGGC
The DNA here is from genome assembly GCA_035553935.1 of Solirubrobacteraceae bacterium. Lineage (GTDB taxonomy): Bacteria > Actinomycetota > Thermoleophilia > Solirubrobacterales > Solirubrobacteraceae > CADCVQ01. The sequence continues at coordinate 169 of DATMJM010000500.1, read as the reverse complement.
CGTGCGCGTCGTGGATGCGCCGCTGGGCGATCGCGCGGGCTTGGGCGAGCTGGACGCGATCGTTGACCCCGAGCGCGTCGGCGGCGTCTGCGAGCACGTGCGCGCCCACGGTACGTCCCGCCGCGCGCAGCGCCGGCAGGACGTACCGTGGGCGCGCACGTGCTCGCAG
>DATMJM010000499.1:0-4560 GCA_035553935.1 Solirubrobacteraceae bacterium | reverse complement strand
CATCGGCCGCGTGTCGGCGAATCTGCTGCGGCCCGCGCTCGGCTGCGTGCTGCTGGCCTCGGCGCTCGGCGTGCTGAAGAAGGCGGGCGTCGACGTGCCGCCGGCGGCGCTCGTCGGCGTGCCGCTGGTCGTCGGCCTCGGCGCGTTCGCGCTGCTGCGCTCGCGCATCGCGCCGCCGCCCCCCGAGGTCGAGGCGGCGGCCGCATGAGCCTGCGCATGACCCACCTGCAGGCGCTCGAGTCCGAGGCGATCCACGTCATGCGCGAGGTCGCCGCCGAGCTGTCCAAGCCGGTGCTGCTGTTCAGCGGCGGCAAGGACTCGATCGTGCTGCTGCGCCTCGCCGAGAAGGCGTTCCGGCCGGGGCGCTTCCCGTTCTGCCTCCTGCACGTCGATACCGGCCACAACTTCCCCGAGGTCATCGAGTTCCGCGACCGCCGCGTGGCGGAGCTCGGCGAGCGGCTGATCGTCGCGTCTGTGCAGGAGTCGATCGATCGCGGCCGCGTCGTCGAGGAGACCGGTCCGCGCGCCTCCCGCAATCGCCTGCAGACGACGACGCTGCTCGACGCGATCGAGGAGCACGGCTTCGACGCGGCCTTCGGCGGAGCGCGGCGCGACGAGGAGCGCGCCCGCGCGAAGGAGCGGATCTTCTCCTTCCGCGACGACTTCGGCGGCTGGGACCCCCGCAACCAGCGCCCCGAGCTGTGGAACCTCTACAACGGCCGCATCCGCCGCGGCGAGAGCGTGCGCGTCTTCCCGATCTCCAACTGGACCGAGCTCGACGTGTGGGAGTACCTGGCGGTCGAGCAGCTCGAGGTGCCGTCGATCTACTTCTCGCACGAGCGCGAGGTCTTCGAGCGCGACGGGATGCTCTACGCGATGTCCGGACACGTCCAGCTGCTCGACGGCGAGCAGCCCTTCACGGCCGCCGTGCGCTACCGCACGGTCGGCGACATGAGCTGCACCGGCGCCGTGCGCTCGACGGCGGCCGATCTCGGCTCGGTCGTCGCGGAGATCGCGGCGACGCGCATCACCGAACGCGGCGAGACGCGCGCCGACGACCGCGCGACCGAGGCCGCGATGGAGGACCGCAAGGTCGCGGGCTACTTCTGATGGCCGCGCTCGCGCAAGCGGATCTGCTGCGGCTCGCCACGGCGGGCTCCGTCGACGACGGCAAGTCGACGCTCATCGGGCGGCTGCTGTACGACGCCAAGCAGGTGCTGACCGACCAGCTCGAGCACGTCGAGGAGGCCTCGCGCCGGCGCGGCGGGACCGACGGCGTCGACCTGTCGCTGCTCGTCGATGGCCTGCGCGCGGAGCGCGAGCAGGGCATCACGATCGATGTCGCCTACCGCTACTTCGCGACCGCGCGGCGCACGTTCATCATCGCCGACACGCCTGGGCACGTGCAGTACACGCGCAACATGGTGACCGGCGCGTCGACGGCCGACCTGTCGGTGATCCTCGTCGACGCGCGCAAGGGCGTCCTCGAGCAGTCCAAGCGCCACGCCTACATCTCGGCGCTGCTGGGGATTCGGCACCTCGTCGTCGCCGTCAACAAGATGGACCTCGTCGACTTCGACGAGGAGGTCTTCGACGCGATCGTGCGCGACTTCTCGGCCTTCGCGGCCGGGCTGGGGGCGCGCGACATCGGCTACATCCCGATCAGCGCCAAGCACGGCGACAACGTCGTCGAGCGCTCGCAGAACATGCCGTGGTACGGCGGCGGCGCGCTGCTCGAGCACCTCGAGACGGTCGCGGTCGACGACGCGCGCAACCTCCAGCAGGCGCGCTTCCCCGTGCAGTGGGTGATCCGCGACCACGACTCCGACTACCGCGGCTATGCCGGCCAGGTCGCCGGCGGCATCCTGCGCCCGGGCGACGAGGTGCTCGTCCTGCCGTCGCAGAAGCGCACGCGGATCGCCCGCATCGACACCTTCGACGGCGCCCTCGACGCGGCGTGCGCCGGGATGTCGGTGACGCTGCTGCTCCACGACGAGATCGACGTCTCGCGCGGCGACATCATCTGCCACCCGCGCGACGCGCCGCAGCTGTCGCGCGAGCTGACGGCGAACGTCTGCTGGATGACCGACGCACCGCTGCGCGCGGGCGCGCGCTATGCGATCAAGCACGCGACGCACGCCGCGCGGGTGGTCGTCGACGAGGTCGTCGACCGCGTCGACGTCCACACGCTCGACGCGGACGCGGACGCGATCGAGCTCGGGCTCAACGACATCGGCCGCGTGCGGCTGCGCACGTCCAAGCCGATGGCCTTCGACGCCTATGCGACGAGCCGCGCCACGGGCTCGTTCATCCTCATAGACGAGACGACGAACGACACGGTCGGAGCGGGCATGATCGCGTAGCTGCCGTAGCAGCCGGGCCGCGCGAGGACGACGGGCGCGCCGGGCGGGCCGGCAGCTCGCCGAGCCGGAAGTCCCTACCCTTGTCGGCGGTGCCCAACCGCCGCCCGAAGCTCGAGATCATCGCGCCCTCCGCCTCGCCAGAGGAGACGGCGGCGGTCGTCGTGGCGCTCGAGCGCTTCATGCGCGACACCGCCCCGTTGCCGGCGCCCGAGCCGCCGGCGGCGCGCCCGGCGTGGGCGCGGGCATCGCTGCTGGAGGGCACCGGCCACGCGGCCGGCGAGCCCGTGGCGTGGGATCGCGGCGCGCGCTGGACGTAGGTCCCGACCCAGAGCCCGAGCCCCGTGACCTGGCTGAACCAGCTGGCGACCCTGCAGTACCACGCGTCGCTGGTCGGCGACGCCGACCGCGTGGACCGCTTCCGTGAGGCGATCCACGAGGTCGTGCGCCCCGGCGACGTCGTCGTCGACATCGGGACGGGCACGGGGCTGCTGGCCTACTTCGCCTGCCAGGCGGGCGCCGCGCGGGTGTTCGCAATCGAGGAGGGAACGATCATCGACCTCGCGCGCGAGCTTGCGCTGCTGAACCGCTTCGCCGGCCGCATCGAGTTCTTCGAGGCTCGCTCCTACGACGTCGAGCTGCCCGAGCGCGCCGACGTGCTCATCAGCGAGACGCTGTGGAACTTCGGCGTCGGCGAGGGCATGATCGGCTTCCTCGCCGACGCTCGCCGGCGCTTCCTCAAGCCGGACGCGCGCGTGATCCCCTCCGCCGTCGACCTGCACGTCGCGCCGGTCCAGAACGACGCGCTGTACGCGCAGCTGCACGACCGCCCGCCCGACCGCCACGGCATCGACCTGTCGCCGATCCGCCACTACCAGGTCAACAACGTCCACATGCCGCACCTCGACGAGCGCGGCTTCCTGGCGCGGGCGGCGCTGCTGGTCCGCAGCGAGCTCGACGACGGCGCGACGCCGGACTTCTCCGCCGGCGTCACCGTCACCGCGACCGCCTCCGGCGTCCTGCACGGCATCTGCGGCTGGTTTCGCGCGCGGCTGTCGCCCGGCGTCGTGCTGCACAACGAGCCGCCCTCGGTCGGCTCGAGCTGGGCGCACGCCTTCTTTCCGCTGCAGAACGCGGTCGGCGTGCTGGCGGGCGACGAGATCTCGATCCGCATCGACACCGCCGATGACGGCACGGTCTGGCGCTGGCGCACCGACGTGACGCGGGCGGGCAGGAGCGTCGCGGCGTACGACCAGAGCTCCTCGTCGGGATATCCCGCACCGCATCAAGGATCGCGCGCGCACGGTCGATGACAGCGCGACATGCGCGTTCGCGACGAGCCCGGCGGAGTCGTTCTCGACGAGCGGCTTGCGCCCGTCGGGCTGACGCGCCTGCTCGGAAGCTACGGCTCCGGCCGCGTGCCGATCCTCGTGATCGCGGCGCTGCTGATCGTCGGCGCCTGCGCGGCTCGCGTGCTGCGCGACGTCCCGTCGGTGACGATCGGGCTGGCCTGCATCATCGCCGTCGCGCTCGTCGCCTCCGAGTTCGGGACGCGCGCGGGCCTCGAGTGCGCCGGGCTGGCCATCGTGACGATGTCCCTCTGCGCGTTCACGGGCTGGTCGGACGAGACGGCCTGGACGGTCGCGGGCCGTTCGGCGGCGCTGCTGTTCATCGCCCCCGTCATCGGTCGCGCCGCCGAGCGGGCGGCGGCCAGCCGGCGCCTGCTCGCGCAGCTCCTGCAGGCCACGACGGACTCGATCTACGTCAAGGACCTCGACGGGCGCTACCTGCTGCTCAATGGCGCCGCAGCGCGACTCATCGGCCGGCCGGGGCGCGAGATCATCGGCCGCACGAATCGCGAGCTGCTGCCCGAGGTCGCCGACGAGGTCGCCGCGCACGACTCGCAGGTGCTCGACAACCAGACCCCGACCTCGTACGAGATCGCCGGCCGCTTCGGCGGCGCGCGCTGCATCCTGTCGGTGACGAAGAGTCCGTTTCGCGACGCCGGCGGCACCGCGACCGGCTCGCTCGGCATCGCGCGCGACGTCACCGAGGAGCGCCGCCTGCAGGAGGAGAGCACTCGCTTCTTCGAGCTCTCGAGCGACATGCTGTGCACCGTCGACTTCGACGGGCGCCTGCACGCGGTCAACGGCGAGTGGTGCAAGCGCCTGGGCTGGAAGCCGGAAGAGCTGCTGGGCGC
>DATMJM010000498.1:0-2556 GCA_035553935.1 Solirubrobacteraceae bacterium | reverse complement strand
CTCGGCGAGACGTGCCCGCCCGCGCGCTGGGGCTCGGGGCCGTCGACGGCGCCTGGCAGCTCGTGCTGCTGGCGGCGGGCGGGCACGTCTCGCCGAGCCTGCTGCTGTGGAGCATCGCGGCGGGCTGCGCCGTCGGCGCGCTGGTCGTCGCGGCGCACGGCCGCGCGCCTGCGGACGCCGGCGAGATCCCGATCACGATGCGCGGGCCGAAGACGTATGCCGGGCCGGGCTCGCTCGGCGGAACCGAGTCGGCGCTGCGACGATGAGGAATGCATGCGCCGGCCACTGAGGGCGCTGTCGACGGTGCTGATCGTGTCCGGCGCGCTCATGCTCGCAGACGCGCTGCTGACGCTGGCCTGGCAGGAGCCCGTGTCGGCGATCTACGCCGCGATCGCGCAGGGGCGGCTCGCCGACGACCTGCGCGAGCTCGAGGACCGGCGGCCGGCCGGCCTGGACCTGGCGGCCCTGCAGCAGCTCGCCTCCGAGCGCCGCCGGATGGCCTTCCTCGCGCGCCGGCTGCAGGCCGACAGCGAGGCCGGCGCGGCCGCCGGGCGGCTCCGGATAGACCGGATCGACGGGGACTTCGTGCTCGTCAACGGGACTGCCGAGGACGACCTGCGCAAGGGCCCGGGGATCTACGACGACGTGCCGTTCCCGGGCGCGCCGGGGACGACCGCGGTCGCCGGCCACCGCACGACGTACGGCGCGCCGTTTCGCCGCATCGACCGGCTCGAGCGCGGCGACGAGGTCGTCGTCGAGATGCCGTACGGCCGCTTCACCTACGCGGTCGAGAAGACGAGGATCGTGGCGCCGACCGAGGTCTCGGTGATCGATCGCGTCGGCTACGACCGGCTCGTCCTGTCGGCCTGCCATCCGCTCTACAGCGCCGCGCAGCGGATCGTCGTGTTCGCGCGGCTGGTGGCGTCGCAGGCGCGAGGGACGGCACGGTTGTAGCGAGCACGCGTCACCGCCCGCCGCCCCGACGATCGCGGAGGCCTCGAGCGATCCGCTCAAGCACTCCGCTGCCGCGCTCGATACCTGCCGCGGGATGCGAATGCAAGATCTCAAGCGGCGCCTCGAGCGCGCGGACTACCTCGTCGACCCCGCCCTCGTGGCGGCGGCGATGCTGCGGCGTGCCGTCAGCTACAAGCGGTGCTGGAACCCGCGCACGGACTGGGCGATGCCCGCCGACGTCAGCTCGACGTCCGGCGGCCCGTCGGCGACCGTGCCGATCCACGTCACCGCTGCGGCGGACTCGGCCGCATCGCGGTCGCTTGCGGCCACGCAGACGAGCAGCTCGTAGTCCTCGCCCGCGGCGGCGCCGAGCTGCCACGCCGCCACGCCGAGCTGCGCCGCCACCTCCGCCACCCCGTCGGCGAGCGGCAGCGCGTCGAGGTCGATCGCGATCGCGACGGCGCTCGCCTGCGCGACGTGCCGCGCGTCCGAGGCCAGGCCGTCGGAGAGGTCGATCATCGCGTGGGCGCCGGCCCGCGCGAGCGCGCGGCCCTCGGCCAGACGGGGATGCGGGCGCCGGTGGCGCTCGGGCAGCGCGGCATCCCCCTGCGCACGGCCCTCGAGGATCGCCAGTCCCGCGCCCGACGCGCCGAGCGTGCCGGTGACGCCGACGAGGTCGCCCGGCCGCGCGCCGGAGCGGCGTACGAGGTGCGTCTCGTCGTCGGCCCAGCCGACGACGGTGACCGCGAGCACCAGCGCCGGGGCGGCGGTGACGTCTCCGCCGGCCAACGCGACGCCGTAGCGGCGGGCGAGCGCCGCCATCCCGTCGGCGATCGCGACGGCGTCTGCAGTCGGGAAGCCGGCCGGCAGCCCCAGCACGACGTAGGCCTCTCCGGGATCGGCACCCATCGCCGCTAGGTCCGACAGCGCGCCGGCGAGCGCGCGATGGCCGACGTCGGCGGGGCCCGCCGTCTCGCCGAGGCGAAAGTGGATGCCCTCCACCATCGCGTCCGTCGAGGTGATCGACAGCGCGCGGGCGCGGACGACGGCGGCGTCGTCGCCGCTGCCGAGGAGCACGCGCTCCGGCGGCGCCGGAAGGCGCTCGCGCAGGACCGCGATGAGGTCGAACTCGTCCGTCAGCGGTGGCGGTAGACGATGCGCGCGCGGTCGAGGTCGTATGGCGACAGCTCGACGCGCACCCTGTCACCGGGGAGGATGCGGATCCTGAAGCGCCGCATCTTGCCCGCGACGTGCCCGAGCACGACGTGGTCGTTGTCGAGTTTCACGCGGAACATCGCGTTCGGCAGGGCCTCGATGACCTCGCCCTCGAACTCGACTTTCTCTTCCTTCGCCATTGCGCCGCAACGGTAGCGCACCGCCCGCGCGGCAAGCCGCGTCGCGCGCTACGGCGGCGTCGCGCTCGGCTCGTTGCCGACGCCGTTGCCGTTGCCGCGATTCTGCGGCTGGGGCTGGGGCTGGTCGTCGTAGGCGTCGGGGTTGTACGTGTCAGGGTTGTAGCCGTTGCCGCCGGTCTGGGAGGGGCCGGGCGCGGGCCTGACCCGGCTGCGGTCGCGCTGCGCCTGCTCCTGCGCGCGCCGCGCC
>DATMJM010000497.1:0-3712 GCA_035553935.1 Solirubrobacteraceae bacterium | reverse complement strand
ACGTGGCGCCGCACGATGCGACGGCGGCTCGTGGCTTTCCTCCCTTGTCACGGGTCGCCGTTCGCACGTGGTCGTGAGATCACTCATCTATGTGAGCGAGAGCAGCCGCTCGCCGCAGCGTGCGAGGAAGCCGCCGAGCACGACCTCCGTGCGGCGCAGATCCATCGTCGCGGTGCGCAGCCAGGTCGCACCGTCAGCAGTAACGGAGTACACGCGGATCCGGCGGCCATCGGCGGAGTGCTCGAGCGACGACTGCACGAGGCCGGTCGCCGCCAGCACGTCGAGCGTCGCCTCGAGGGCCGTCGTCACCTGCTCGAAGCCGAGCGGCCGTAGCCGCTCGCGCAACTGCGCGGACGCCGCCGCGCTCTCGTGCAGCAAGAGCAGCAGGCAGACGTGCAGCAGGTGCTCGTAGAACGCGTCGCGACCGGGCTCAGGCGGCTGAGCCGCGATTCCCAGCGGAGGAGCGGGCGCCGCGTTCCAGCGAGAGACGCCCGCGCCCGTCACTCGATGGAGCTGGCTTCCAGGTCTTGGAGCTCCTCCTCGTAGGCGGCGCCCAGCTCCTCGAGGAACTCCCTCGTCGCCTGCGCCTCCTTCTCGTCGATCTTCGACATCGCGAAGCCGACGTGGATGAGGACCCAGTCGCCGATGGCGACCGCGTCGTCCGTCTGGGCGAGCAGGCCGACGTTGACGTTGCGGCGCACGTTGGCGACCTGCGCCTTGGCGATGTTCAGATCCTCATCGACCCACTCGACGATCTGTCCGGGAATCGCTAGGCACATGGCATGGACCTCCTGGTGCGGCTGGCGTCCAGCGCACCGAGCGCGCTGGACGCCGTCGCACCCCTCAGTAGTTCGTGTACACGGATGGTGGCGGCTCGAGCGGCGTGCTCGCCCCGATGCCTGCGGGCTCACGGTTGGCGGCATCCCCTGCGGCCTCACCGTAGCCCTTGCGGAGCTTGAGCCGCTCGACCGCGCCGCTGATCGCACCATGACCAGCCTCGAGGTCGGCGCTGATCTCCGACAGGACCGGGTCGAGCACCTCGGTCTTCTCGATGACCTGCCCGACGACGCCGAGGATCGTGTTCAGACGCGACCACACCTGTGAGAGCTGGTAGACGACCGTGATGAGGAACGCCGCGATCACGCCGATCGCGACGAACACGGTGATCAGAAAGACGAGAGGCGCTGCTTCCATGTCTCCTCCTACCTACAGGTTGTCGATCGCTCTGGCGTAGCGCCCGAGCTCGGGGCCGGCGGCCTTGACGAGCTCCCTCGTCTTGACGAGCTCCCCTGCGATGTCGTCAAGATGCCCTGGGAACTGCGCTCCGTACTCGGTGATCTCCTCGGCGTACTGCCTGATCTGGAAGATCGGGGTCAGGACCTGCACGAGGATCGCGATGACGACGGGAATGACGACAGCGATGAGGATGATGTTGCCGATCCACCAGAGCGTCATAGCGACGACCTCCCGGTCTTGCGATCGACGGCGTTGGAGAGGCCGGGCAGCACCGCAGCTGCATCAGTCAGGCCGGCGTTCACGCCGCGCAGGTTGATCGGAACGGCACGCAGCTGGCGCTCGACGGCGCGTGCGCCCCAGGTCACCTCGGCGAGCGTGGAGACGATCGACCGCAGGCCGGCGGCGACGGCGATGAGATAGATGCCGAGAACGGCGACGAGCGCGACGATCTCGGCGACGGTGATGACCGTCAGCAGCGTCTTGCTCATCAGTGACTTCCCCCGAGCAGCTTCTCGTGCCGCAGCAGCTCCTCACGCAGCGCCCGGACGATCGATCCGGTGCCCGCAACCTGGTACAGCCCCGTCGTGTTGGTGGCTAGGAGCTTCGTGTCCGTCCACAGCTGCACGACGTTGCGATCGATCGTGCGCACGACGATCAGCAGCAGGCTGAGCAGCCCGATGACCGCCACTACGAGGATGATCCCTGCCACCAGCACAGCCTTCCACAGCGTGTATTCCTCAGGTGTCGGCATTTATCTCCCCTCTAGGACCTTTCGAGCGGCTTCAGCCGACCGCCAGATTCCGCTCGTGGACCGATTGATGTCGCGCAGTCGCCACACCGCCATTGTGTTCGCATAGGCGTCGAGCATCGCGCGGGAGCCGGTGGTGGCTTGGCCGGCGATCTTGTGAGCGAGCGTGATGATCGTCATGACGAGAATGACCACGACGACCACGATGGCGAGGCCGATGCTAATCCCGAGCCACCAGCCAGCCACTGAAGCCAGTGCGGGAACCCCCGATAGTGTGTCCATGGGCCGGAGCGTAACACAAGACTGTGTGTGTCGCACACCTAATGCGCGCCGGCTTCACCGGCCCTGTACGGACACCGACGGCAGGTGGCTACCTCCCTGCAAAGAGCCCGATTCGGACCACGGATGGCGCCGGCGGCCGGTCAGGTCTCGAAGGCCGGCGGCGCCGTCGTCCTGCGCATCGGGCGACCGTCGCCGAGCCCTCCGATCAGATGCGCGAGCCCGGCGACGGCGCGCGGATCGTGGCCGGGCACGAAGTCGTCGATGTAGGGCATCGCCGCGCGCATGCCGATCGCGAGCGGCTGCTGGTCGACGCTCATCGGCCGTGGGTTGATCCACACGAGCCGGCGCGACTGCAGCTGCAGGCGCCGCACCTCGGCCTCGAGGACCTTCGGATCGCCCCTGTCCCAGCCGTCGCTGACGACCAGCACGATGGCGCCACGGGCGAAGCCGCGCCGCCCGTAGCCGTTGTTGAAGTCCTGCATCGCCTGGCCGATGCGCGTGCCGCCCGACCAGTCCGGGACCGCAGCGCGCGCCTTGTCGAGCGCGATCTCGAGATCGTGGCCGCCCAGCGACTTCGTCAGCCGCGTCAGGCGCGTGGCGAAGACGAACGCCTCGGCGCGGCGCGCCGCGCCGACGGCCGCCTTCAGGGATGCCAGCAGCACCCGCGAGTAGCGCTCCATCGATCCCGAGACGTCGCAGAGGAACAGCAGCCGCCGCGGGCGCAGCGTCGGCGCGCTGAACGCCAGGCGGAACGCCTCGCCGTCGGTCGCCATCGACTCGCGCAGCGTCCCGCGCACGTCGAAGCGATGACCGCGGGACGAGGGGCGCGAGCGGCGCGATTGGCGCGTCGGCGCCTTGCGCCTGATCTCCTGCGCCAGGAGGCGCAGCGCGAGCAGCTCGTTTTCCTGGTAGTCGAGGTTCTCGCGCTGGCTGAGGATCTCCTCGTCGCTCCAGGCCGCGAGGATGCCCTGTTCCTGGTTGCTCGTGCCGGTGTCGCCCTCGGCCGTCGGGATGTCCTGGTGTGCGCGCTGGTTGTTGCCGTCGAGCGGTGCCTTCTCCCTGGCCTCGCCGCCGAACTGCGGCAGCGCCTCGCCGCCGTGGTGGGAGCCCTGCATGCGCGCGTCGCTCTCGCCGTGCTCGGAGCCGCGCTCGGCGTAGATGAGCGCCTGACCGTCCCAGAAGCGCTCGAAGATGACCTCGTAGACCGCAAGCTCGTCGGGCGAGTGCACGAACGCGGCGTGACCGGCCCAGAACACCTGGGTCCTGTCGCGCACGTCGATCTCCGCGAGCGAGCGCAGGAAGGTGTGCTCGGCATCGACGCTCGCCGCCAGCCCGCATTCACGCAGGGCCCGCCCGAAGCCGACGGCCGCCGCCATCACGGCCTGGTCGGGCGTCCGCTGCGGGCCTCCCATGCCGAGCCTCACTGGTAGTTGCCCCTCCGCACCT
>DATMJM010000496.1:0-3826 GCA_035553935.1 Solirubrobacteraceae bacterium | reverse complement strand
CATCGAGCGCGGTGTGCACCATCGCGCCGTAGGCGATGACCACGAGGTCTGTCCCCTCGCGCGCCACGCGCGCCTTGAACGGCGTCTCGTAGGAGCCCTCCGGCACCTCACCCTTCACGCGCCGGTAGAGGTTCTTGTGCTCCATGTAGATGACGGGGTTGGGGTCGCGGATGCTCGCGATGATCAGTCCCTTTGCGTCCTCGGCCGTGCTCGGCGCGACGACCTTCAGCCCCGGCGCGTGCATGAACCACGCCTCGGGGTTCTGCGAGTGAAACGGCCCGCCGGAGAAGCCGCCGCCGCTCGGCAGGCGGATCGTGACGTTCACCGGCAGCCCCTGGCGGTAGAGCATCTTGCCCGCGACGTTGACGATCTGGTCGAAGCCGCAGGAGACGAAATCGGCGAACTGCATCTCGCAGACCGGCCGCAGGCCGACGACGGCGGCGCCCACCGCCGTGCCGACGATGCCCGACTCCGCCAGCGGCGTGTCCATCACGCGGTCGGCGCCGAACTCCTCGATGAAGCCGTCGGTCACCTTGAACGCGCCGCCGTAGACGCCGATGTCCTCGCCCATCAGCAGGACGCGCTCGTCGTCGCGCATCTCGGTCCGCAGGCCGTCGGAGATCGCCCGCAGGTACGTGAGCTCGGTCATCGGGCGGCCCGGAAGCCGCTCCAGGGCGCGGCGCCGTCCTGCAGCAGGATCTCCTCCCCGTCGCGCGGATGGAAGAGGCGGTCGGTCGCCGTCGCAGGATCGGGCATCGGACCCGCGAGCGCCTTCTTCGCGGCTTCGTCAACCTCTCTGCGCACCTCCTTGACGAGTGCCTCGACGTCCACGCCGAGCTCCTTCAGCCGCGCGCTCTGGCGATCGATCGGGTCCTTCTTGCGCCACTCCTCGAAGAGCGCCTTCGGCACGTACTTCATGTCGTCGTGCGCGCCGTGGCCGTGCATGCGCATCGTGACGGCCTCGATGAGCGTCGGGCCGCCGCCGGAGATCGCGCGCTCGCGCGCGATCCGCGTCACCTCGAACATCGCCTCGACGTCGTTGCCGTCGACCGAGACGCCGGGGAAGCCGTAGGCGGCCGCGCGCTCGACGGGGTTGACGGCGAACTGCTGCTCGGTCGGAGTCGAGTAGGCGAACTGGTTGTTCTCGAGGACGAAGATCACCGGCAGGTGCTGGACGCCCGCCCAGTTCATCGCCTCGTGGAAGTCGCCGCGCGAGGTCGACCCGTCGCCGAACCACGTCAGCGCGCAGCGCTGCTCGCCGCGCAGCTTGAAGGCCATCGCCATGCCCGCGGCGACGAGCATCATGTCGGGCAGCATCGAGACCATCCCGACGCAGCCCGTCCGCCAGTCGCCGAAGTGCACGTTGCCGTCGCGCCCGTTCGTGATTGCGGCCTCGCGGCCCATGTACTGGCTGAGGACGCGCCAGGGCTGCACGCCGCGGACGAGGTGCGCGCCGAGGTCGCGGTGCAGGACGCACAGGCGGTCGGCGCCCGCCATCGCCCACGTCGCGCCGACGGACACGGCCTCCTGGCCGAAGCCGTCATAGAACGAGCCGGGCACCTTGCCCTGCCGGTAGAGGTTCATCGCGCGCTCCTCGATCGCGCGCATGAGCAGCATCGCGCGCAGCAGGCCGACCCGGTCGTCCGCGGTCAGATGCGCGGATGGGTTCTCCTGGGCGCGGGTGCTGGGACCGATCGGAACGTCCGTGCTGCTGGTCGCCATCTTCACCTTTCGCTCTGGGCGGTCGAGCCGGGATCTCCGGCTCGGCCTTTTCGGCGCCTCGTCGGGATCTCCGCGCAAGACGCGAACCGTCGATGCCGAGGGTATCGACTACGTACGCTGGTTGACATGGCGCAGGACGGATGGACGGGGCGCCGCCAGGGCATGCGGCGCATGCGCTGGCGGCTGCGGGGGGCGTGGCTGTGGCCGGCCTTCTTCGTTCTGACCATCCTCGAGACGGGGCTGCTGCACTGGCTGCCGATCGCCGGTGACGGCACCGGCTTCATCGCGGCGCTGCTGCTCGCAGGCTCCTTCAACGTCATCGTGATCGCCGTGCTCGGCGGCATCGGCGGGCGCGTCCTGCGCCGGCGGCGACCAGACCTCCCGAAGGTCGTCGCCGACGACTACGCGGGCCTCGCCGCCCTGGCGCTCGTCGGCGCGGCGTTCCTGGTGGCGGGGCTCGTGCACCGCCCAAAGCTCGCCGCCGAGCGCAAGGCGTTCGCGCGCCAGTCGACGGCGGTGCGCCTGTGGGTGCAGGCCAACGCCGACGACTACTCGCGCGCGCACGTCGATGCTGCGGACTCGGTGCAGATCGACGCCGATCTGTATCGCACCTGCGTGCCCGGACGCGACGGGCGGCGCTGGCTGTGCCTGATCGTCGACACCTCCCGCGACCCACCGCGCGTCAAGCGCGACACCAGCCGCGAGTCGAATGCCTCGCAGAATCCGCGCGGAGGGTTCAGGTGATGGCGCGGGCTGCCGATACACGTCCTGCGATGGCACCAACGCGAGCACTTTTCGCATCGATCGGCGCCAGCGTCGCGCTCGTCGCCGCCGCCGCGCTCGCGCTGCTCACGATGAGTGCGGTCTTCGCCTTCGGCGGCTGGAGCAGCTTCGGCGGCGGCGACGCAGCCGGGCCGCCGCCGCTCATCTTCGCCGACGCGGCTTCGAGCGTCACCGCCGCGCCGCCGGACGCCAAGCGCATCGTCGTGCGGGCGCGCGCGCCGCAGCGCCCCGCGCCGGCCCGACCTGCCGCCCCCGCCCCGCGGACGACGCAACGCTCCGGCACGGCGACCTCGATCGACGTCGCTGCATCCCCGAGGACGCGCGTCGCGCCGGTCGTGGAGCCGCCCGCTCCGCCGCCTCCGCCGCCGCCCGCGGCCGCGACGACGGGAGATCGCGTCAGCGGCGCCGGCCAGTCGATCAGCAACAAGGTGCAGTCGGCCGGCGCGGCGCTCGCCGCGACCACCGAGCCGCTCGCGGCGCCCGTCAGCGAGGCCGTACAGCAGGTGCTCAACCTCGTCGCCGCGGTCGTGCGCCAGGCGTCGGACGGGCTCGGCGGCGCCGTCGACTCGCTGCTGGCGCCGAGCGCTGGCTAGCCGAACGCGAGCGCGAGCGGGCGCTCGAGCAGCGCGCGGATGCGCGCGAGGAACTCCGCCGCCTCGGCGCCGTAGAGGATGCGGTGGTCGCAGGCCAGCGTGACGTTCATCGTATGGCGTGCGACGAGCTCTCCGTCCCCGCCGACGACGGGGCGCCGCGCGAGCGCTCCGACGGCCAGGATCGCCGCCTGTGGCGGATTGATGACCGCTGTGAAGTCGGTCACGCCGTACATTCCGAGGTTCGAGACGGTGAACGTGCCGCCGCTGAGCTGCGGCGGGGTGATCGCCCCCGAGCGCACGCGCTCGGCGAGCGCGCGGCTGTCGCGGGCGATCTCGCGCAGCGACTTGCGGTCGGCGTCGAAGACCGTCGGCACGACGAGCGCGTCGGACGCCGCCACCGCGATCCCGACGTTGACGCGGCTGAACAGCTCGAAGCGGGCGTCGCGGTAGCTGCCGTTCGCGCGCGGGAACTCGCGCAGCGCGAGCGCGCAGGCCTTCACGACCATGTCGTTGTAGGACGGGACGTCGCCGCCGAGCGCCTTGAGCTCGGCGCGCAGCGCAACACAGGCCTCCATGTCGATCTCCGTGCGCAGCTCGAAGGAGGGGATCGTCGCGCGCGACTCGGCCATCCGGCGCGCGATGAGGCTCTGCGTGCGGGTCAGCTCCTGGATCGTGACGGTGCCCTTGGCGGTGCCGGTCTCCGCGACGGCCGCGGGCGGCGGAGGGGC
>DATMJM010000495.1:0-4394 GCA_035553935.1 Solirubrobacteraceae bacterium | reverse complement strand
AGTCCGACCATCTTTGAGGAGATTCGTGTGAGCCCGTCCGGCGCGGAGTTCATCCGCCAGATCAAGAGCCAGATCGCCCAGGTCGATCCGGGCGAAGTCCACGAGAGCCTGTCCGCCACCGGCACCGGCAACGGAAGCGGCCCCGTCGCGCTGATCGACGTGCGCGAGAGCGAGGAGGTCGCCCGCGGGCTCATCCCCGGCGCCAAGCACGTGCCGCGCGGCCACCTGGAGTCGCGCATCGAGGGCGCCGTCCCGGACCGGTCGCAGCACGTGATCCTCTACTGCGCCTCGGGCAACCGCTCGGCGCTCGCCGCCAGGACGCTCCAGGAGCTCGGCTACGAGAACGTCGAGTCGATGACCGGCGGCTACACGCTGTGGAAGGACCGCGGCTACGAGGTCGAGGTCCCGAAGGTGCTCACGCCCGAGCAGCGCGAGCGCTACAGCCGCCACCTGCTCGTGCCGGAGATCGGTGCCGACGGCCAGCAGAAGCTGCTTGATGCGAAGGTGCTGCTGCTCGGCGCCGGCGGCCTGGGCTCGCCGACGGCGCTGTACCTGGCCGCGGCCGGGATCGGCACGCTGGGCATCGTCGACGACGACGTCGTCGACCTTTCCAACCTCCAGCGCCAGGTCATCCACACCACCGACCGGATCGGCGTGCCGAAGGTCGACTCGGCCGAAGAGGCGGTCAAGGCGCTCAATCCCGACGTCGAGGTCGTCAAGTACCAGACGCGCCTGGATGCCTCGAACATCATGGAGATCATCGAGGGCTACGACGTCATCGTCGACGGCGTCGACAACTTCCCCACGCGCTACCTGCTCAACGACGCGTCGGTGCGCCTGAAGATCCCCGTCGTGAGCGCCGCGATCCTCGGCTTCGAGGGCCAGCTGTCGGTCTTCGCGCCGTACGACGGCCCGTGCTACCGCTGCCTGTTCCGGCAGCCGCCGCCCGCCGAGCTGGCGCCGAGCTGCGGCGCCAACGGCGTGCTCGGAGTGCTGCCCGGCACGATGGGCCTGCTGCAGGCGACCGAGGTCGTCAAGCTCGTGATCGGTGCCGGAGACCCGCTGATCGGCCGCCTGCTGCTCTACGACGCGCTCGGCGCCGAGGTCAGCACGGTGAACGTCCGGCGCGATCCGGACTGCCCGATCTGCTCGCGGCCGCCGGACGAGATCGGCGACGACGAGCTCGGCGTCTTCCCAGACTACGAGGCGTTCTGCGCCGCCGCCGGCTGACGATCATCTAGGCTGCCACCTCCTATGGCCACCGTACGCATCCCACCAGTCCTGCGGCCGTCCGTCGGCGGCGTCAAGGAGGTCGACGCCTCCGGCGACAACGTCGGCGCGGTCCTGCGCTCGCTGGCCGATCAGCATCCGGCGACGCAGCAGCAGATCTTCGCCGACGGAGGCGAGCTGAACCGCTACGTCAACGTCTACCTCAACGACGAGGACGTCCGTGTCCTCGGCGGGCTCGACACGGCCGTCGGCGACCGCGACGTGCTCGTGATCCTGCCCGCGATGGCCGGCGGCTGACTCGCGGCTGAGGTCGCGGTGAGCCTCCCGGCTGCCCGCCGGCTGCCGGCGGTCGCGGCGCTCGGGCTGCTGCTGGCGCTTGCCGGCGCGCCGGCAAGCGCTGCGCAGTCGCCCGCTCCGTCGCTGTTCGTCATCGGCGCGACGCTGCGCCAGGCCGACGAGCGGCTGCGGTTCGGCCTGCGCTTCAACCGCGCCCTGCACGCGCGGGAGCTGCAGCCGCGCCGCGGCCGGCTGGTCTGCGTCCTGCTGAGCCCGCAACGGCCCTCGCGGCGGCGCGCCTGCGTCAGCCGCCGCGGCGGGCGCCTGCAGGCGACGATCGCGCCGGTCGACGAGCACGGCGCCGCCGTGGGCCCCGCCCGCCCGCTGCGCGGGGCGAAGGTCGTCGTGCGCGGCGCGTTCATGATGCTGCGCGCCCCCGCAGGCGCGCTGCGCGTGAGGCTCGGCGACACGGTCTCCTGGCGCGCACTCGTACAGTGGCGCGACGGATCGGGCTGCGCAGTCGTGCCGGATCCGTCGCGCTGCATGCAGCTCATGCCGGCGGGGGCGCCACTGACGCTTGCCACCCGCCGGGCGCGGCGCCCGGCCTTCGCGCGCCTGCACCGCCTGCGCCTGCTAGCCACGGGCGACTCGATGATCCAGATCATCGACAGCCACCTCAAGCAGCGCCTCGGGCGCCGCCGCGGCACGACGGTGCACAGCGACGCCCACGTCAGCACCGGCATCTCCAAGCCGGCCATGCTCGACTGGGTCCGCAAGGCGCGGGGGCAGGCGGTGGCCTACAAGCCCGACGTCACGGTGATGTTCCTCGGTGCCAACGACGGCTTCGCGATCGCGGGTGCTCGATGCTGCGAGGACAGCTGGGTGGCGGCGTACGCCAGGCGCGTCGAGACGATGATGCGCAGCTACCTGCGCGGCGGGCGCTCCTACGTGTACTGGCTGACGCTGCCGACGCCTCGCCGCGCGGAGTTCGTTCGCATCTACAGCCGCGTGAACGTCGCGATCAAGCGCGCGGCCGAGCGGGTCGGCGCCGGCGCGCGGGTGATCGACGTCGCGCGCGTGTTCACCCCCGGCGGCAGGTTCCGCCAGCGGATCACCTTCCGCGGCAGGACGATCGATGCGCGCCAGGCCGACGGCGTCCATCTCTCGACCGCCGGCGCCTCCGTCGTCGCCACGCTGATCATCGATCGCCTGCGCGCCGATCGCGCGCTGCGCTGAGGCCGGTCGTGCGGCGCGCCGCGCCTCTCGTGCTCGCCGCGATGCTGGCCGCCGGCTGCGGCTCGTCGTCGCGGGACCCCGCGGGCGGGGCGAGCGCCACGACGCCCGCCGCCGCGGCGATCACGATCGGCGCGCCCGCCGATGGCGCGCGGCTGAAGGCGCGGGAGACCGGCGGCGGCGCGCTGCGGGCGCCGGTGCGGGTGCGCGGCCGCGCGCAGCCCGGCAGCACGGTGTACCTCAGCGCGAGCTGCCGGCCCGCGTCCTGCCGCGCGCAGGCGACGGCGGGGCGCGACGGCGGCTGGGCGGTCACGCTGCGGCTGCGCACGCCGCGCGCGAACGCCTTCGTCACGATCGACGCCAACACGCAGCGCGACGTCGTCGCCGCCGACTCGGCGGTGGCCACCGTGGAGCTCGTCGCCCCGCCGCGGCGGCGGTCGCCGCGTGCCGCGGAAGGCTCGCGGTCGCGCGCCGGCCGGGGCGAGCTCCCGGAGCCCCCGCGCCGGAGCCTGCCGCGCAACGTGCTCGTCATCGGCGACTCGCTCGCGCTCGGCATCGAGCAGCCGCTGAAGGCGGCGCTGGCCGGCTGGCGGGTGCACGTCGACGGGCGCATCGGCCGGCCGCTGGCGGAGGGGATGGCGATTCTCGGCCGGCAGTCCGCGCCACCCGCCGTGCTGGCCTTCTCGCTCTTCACGAACGACGACCCTCGCAACACCCGCGCGCTCGAGTCCGCCGTGCGCTCGACGGCGGGGCGACCGGGCGGCTGCGCCGTCTGGGCGACGGTCGTGCGCCCGCCGCTCAACGGCGTCAGCTACGACGCGGCGAACGCGCTCCTGCGCCGCCTCGGTGACGATCGCGAGCTCGCACTCGGCCTGCAGCTCGTCGACTGGGCAGCCGAGGTGGCGCGGTCGCCGTCGCTGATCGCGGGCGACAACGTGCACCCGACGCCCGCGGGCTACGGCGCGCTCGGAGAGCTCTACGCGGCGGCGATCCGCTCGTGCGCGGGCACCAGCTAGCCGCCGAGCTTCGCGAAGTCGGCGCGCACCCGCGCGAGCACGATGTCCAGCGCCACGGCCGCGCCGGCATCGTTGAGGTGGATGCCGTCGGGCCTGCGCACGATCGTCTGGCGCCCGCCGACGGCCTGCGCGGCGCGATAGCGACCGCCGGGGGTGAAGACGCTCACCATGTCGAGCACCCGCACCTGGGCGCGAAACGGCTGCGCCGCGACGTCGATCGCGGCGTTGACGGAGCGCGCGATCTCCCGCAGGCGCGCGTCGCGCGGCATCGGCAGCGTCAGCCAGTACACGCGCGCTGCGCCGCTGCGCCGATAGGTGTCCATCATGCGCCGCGCCCGCGTCGCGTACGCCGCGGCCCACGCCGGGCCGCAGCACTCGATGCTCCTGCCGCCCGCGCCGGGGAACGGGAATCCCTCGTTGGCGCCCATGAACATCACGACCGCGTCGGGCTCTTCCTCCTTGGCCTGCTGCGTCGAGAGGACCCCCCAGTCGACGATGTCGCTCTTGGAGATGCCGGTGCCAAGGCGCGCGTCGCGCAGCGTGCGGACCCCCGCGTCCGCGAGCCGCCGCGCGATCTGCGCGTCGAGCGGCTGCGCGAGCGAGTCGCCGGTCACGAGCAGCGTCTTCAGGGCGGGCAGT
>DATMJM010000494.1:0-6061 GCA_035553935.1 Solirubrobacteraceae bacterium | reverse complement strand
GGGAGACCCTCCGCGAGCGACTCGGCCTGCATCCGCGCGGCTCGGCGGACCTCTTCGACGCCCTAGTTGCACTCGGCATGCTCGAGCGCGACGGGGGCGAGTACCGGAACACCTCTGCCACCGATCTCTTCCTCGATCGCTCCAAGCCGTCTTACATCGGCGGCATCCTCGAGATGGCGAACGCCCGCCTCTACCCGTTCTGGGCCGACCTGACGGAGGGCCTGCGCACGGGCCTGCCGCAGAACGAGATCAAGTCCGGCGGGTCGTTCTTCGAGGTGCTCTACCGGCACCCCGCGAGACTGCGGCAGTTCCTCCACGCGATGACCGGGATCAGCCTCGGGCCGGCGGTAGCGATCGCGCAGAAGTTCCCCTGGATCCGATACGGCACGGTGCTCGACGTCGGCTGCGCCGCCGGCGCACTCCCCGTCCAGCTACTGCTCGCGCACGACCACCTACGCGGCGCCGGCTTCGACCTCCCGCCGGTCGGTCCCGTCTTCGACGAGTACGTCGGGTCCTTCGGGCTCGACGAGCGCCTGCGGTTCCAGGCAGGCGACTTCTTCGTCGACCCGCTGCCCCCAGCGGACGTGCTGACGATGGGCCACATCCTCCACGACTGGGACATCGACGCGAAGCGCATGCTCCTGGCGAAGGCCTACGAGGCGCTGCCCGAAGGCGGCGCCCTGATCGCCTACGAGTTCCTGATCGACGACGAACGGCGCGAGAACGCCATGGGCCTGCTGGTCAGCCTGAACATGCTGATCGAGACCGAGGGCGGGTTCGACTACACGGGCGCCGACTGCGCGGGCTGGATGCGCGATGCCGGCTTCCGGAGCACCTACGTCGAGCGCCTCGTGGGCCCGACGTCGATGGTCGTCGGGATCAAGTAGAGGACGATCAGCCGAGAGGAGCGTCTCCGATCTCCTGTCGTCCACTTCGATTGCGAAGCGGTATCGCGGGCGGGCTATAGGCTCTCGAGGAAGGCGAGCAGGGTGTCGGGGGCGCGGTAGCGGCCGGGACGCCCGTCCGGGGGGGTGTGATGCGGTCCAGGGTGCGCTGCTTGAGCTTGAGGTCGGCGTGCAGGTAGACGTGCGTGGTGCGTTCCTGCTCGTGGCCGAGCCACAGCGCGCTCGTGGAGGTATCGACGCCAGCGGTCAGCAGGTTCATCGCCGCGGTCTGACGCAGCGTGTGCATCGTGATCCGCTTGGATCGCAGCGACACGCAGGCTTGCTGCGCCGTCTTGACGTGTTGGGCGAGGCGCCGCTCGATCGCGTCGCGGGTGAGCGTGCCGCGATCGCGGGAGGGCAACAATCCTTCATGGGCGCGGCGGGTTTCGAACCTGCGACCTCTCGCGTGTGAAGCAACACGGCGCCAGCGCACCGCGCGGCGTCCTGGCTGGAAATCAGCGGAGTTGGTGCCCCCAACTGGCTCTCGGCGCACGCTGATGGCCGCCCCCTGACGCGATGATCGCGCTCACGCTGACGATCGCCGCGTCGGTCGCGCTCGGTGCCGGGGCGCATCGGCGCTGGGGCGAGCACGTCGAGGCGCTCACGCGCCGGCTGCTCGACGCGCTGCTCTACGTCGCGCTGCCGTTCATCACGTTCTTCGTGCTCGTGCGCGCCAGCCTCGATGCGGGCGCGGGCATCGGAATCGCGCTGGCGTACGTCGGGTTCGCGGTCGTCGGCGTGCTCGCGTGGCTCGCGGCGACGCGCGTGCTGCAGCTTGGCCCGCGCGCCGCCGGCACAGTCGTGATCGCAGCGATCATGGGCAACACCACCTACCTCGGGCTGCCACTGATCGCCGCCCTGCTCGGCAGCGAAGCCCTCGGCCCGGCAATCACGTTTGACGCGCTCGTCACCGGCCCGATGTTCTTCGTCGTCGCGTTTGCGATCGCGGCCGCGATCACGACCCGCGACGAACCGCTACGCGACCGCGTGCGCGTGTTCTTCACACGCAACCCGCCGCTGCTCGCGGTCGTCGCCGCGCTCGTCGCGCCCGACGCGCTCGCGCCCGACGCGCTCGTCGATCTCGCGAAGGCCGGCGTCATGGCTCTCGCCCCGGTCGGCTTCTTCGTTCTCGGCGTGCAGCTCGCCGTCGAAACACGCGACGGCGCCCCGCGCTTTCCCCCGCTGAGCGCGCCGGTCACGCTCGTGCTCGGCCTGCGCCTCGCGGTCGCCCCACTGCTGCTGCTCGGCCTGTCGGCGCTGACCGTCGACGTGCCCGACGCCTACCTCGTGCAGGCGGCCATGCCGGTCGGCATCAACATGCTCGTCGTCGCGCACGCCTACAACCTCGACCTGCCCCTCGCAGTGAGCGCGATCACGTGGTCGACGACGATCGCGATCGCGGCCGGGCTCGTCGCGGCCACGCTGTGAACCCAGCTGGGAGACGACAGTGACATGAGACCCACGGTCATTGAGACACGAAGCGCTCGCTGCCGAGGTGGACCTTCGACCAGCATGTACCTGAGCGATGCGCGGTCGGTGGGGCGCTCGGAGGTCGCGCGCAGGTGGCGCTTGAGGTCCTGGTTGAGATTCTCGTCGGGGTTGAGCTCGGGGCTGTAGGCGCGGGCAGGAACACGAGCTCGAGCTTGTCGGTGCGTCCGTCGCGGGCCAGCCAGCTTGACCTTCTTGGTGTGGTGGGTGGAATGGTTGTCGACGCCGAGGTAGATCTTGCGACCGGCGTGGATCTTGATCAGCCGCGCGAGGAAGTCGATGAACACGTCGGCGGTGAAGCGCCCGTGGAAGACGCGAAGCTCATCTGTCCGCCGTTGGCGATCGCGCTGATCATGTTCGCGCCTGCCCGGCGGCCGGCGATGCGGGCGATCGCGCGCTGGCCCTTGGGGGCATCGCCGGCGTGCGGGATGAGGTCGTGCATCCGGATCCCCGATTCGTCGCCCCACAAGATCAGCGCACCCTCGGCCTCGGCCTTGCGCGCCAGCGTCGGGTAGACGTCCTCACACCGGCCTTGACGACGACCGGTCCTGCTCCAGGGCGCGCCGGGAGGGCTTCTTGAGCGTGAACCCCCACGCCTTGAGGTAGCGCCCGACGGTCGTGATCTCAAGCCGAACGCCGGTCTGGCGCTCGATCAACTGCTGTAGCGCCGCGCGCGTCCACAACAGCACAGAACTCGGCGGGCGGGCGTACTCAGCGGAGGGCGACGACGATCGTTTCGCGCAGCGTCGGCTGGCGCGGGCCCTTCGCGGCGATCGCGAGGCGGAGCCGCACCACGCCGGGCCGCGAGCGCCCGGGCAGCGGGATCCGAACGGTGCGGGTGGAAGTGTCGAGGCGGAAGCGCCGTCCGCCCGCTCGCAGCATCGCCGGCACGCTGGTGGCGATCCGCACCTTGATACTCCGCGCGCCGACGCCGAGCCGCTCGGGCGCGCGGAGCGTCTTGATCTGCAGCGTCACCGGCGCGACGAACAGCGAGCGGGTGGCGATGCCGTCGCGGCCCCGAGCGTCGCGTGCGCGCAGCTGCAGCTTGACCTTGCCGGCTCCGAGGATCGCGGTCAAGCGCTCGCCGCTGCCCAACCGCCGGCGGTCGGCGTGCCAGCTGAGCGCGGCGCCGCGCAGGCGACGCCCGCGCTCGTCGCGCGCGGAGCCCACGAGCATCGTGCGGCCCGCCTGAGGCGAGTTGACTGCGTCGGGCAGCACGATGCGCGCGATCGGTGGCCGTCCGGCCGCACTGAACGGCGAGGACACGGCACGCGCTCGGCCGAAGCCGTCATTGACCGTCACGCGCATCCGGGCCCTCGAGCCGGCCTGCAGGAAGCGGCCGGGAATGCTCGCGCGGCCCGTGCTCGGGCCCTTGAAGACCGTCCTCCAGGTGCGCCCGTCCGCCGCGTAGTCGATCGTCGCCTGCAGCCGGTCGCCGTCGGGATCGCTTGCCGTCCAGCGCACCTGCAGACGATCGCCAGTGCCGACACGCACGCCGCGCCTGGGGGCGTCCAGGCTGACGTTGGGAGCCCGCGAGCGCTGCGCACGATCGAGCGTCACGCCGCCCGATACGAGTTCGACGGCGGCCGCGCCTGGCGGCAGCGCCGCGATGAACGTCGCCGCGTCCCCCGCGTCCTGGAGTGACTCGACAGCGGGAGCGGACTCCCTCAAGACGGCACCGGCGGCATCGAACGAGCGCAGTCGCAACGCTGACCCAGGATCGCTCGCCGGCGCCACGTTGCCGGGATCGGCAGGAATCACGCGGACGATCTTGCCGCCGTTCGAACCGAGCACGCCGATGGCCAGCGCCTGGCCGGATTGAGCGGCGCGCGCGCTTGTGCTCGCCGCGCGCGCGCTCGCCGCGCGGGTGCCCGCCGAGCGCGGAGCGCGAAGGCCCTTGTCAAAAGCCTGCAGGAACGCCATCGAGCGGTTCCAGTTGCGCGCCGACAGCCACGCGGTCGCGTCGCTGGCGCAGTAGGACATGAAATCGAACAATGGCGCGCTGACGTCGTCGGCGCGGAAGACGTTGAAGCTCCTGCCTATCAGCCGCGACCGGCGCTCGAAGCCGATCCCCTGCAGCCGGCCGCGGTTGTCGGGCGGCCACGACTCGCCCACCTCCGGCGGGGTGTTGCCGCCGCAGGTGTTGGCGGTGACGTCCGTGTCGGCGTGCGGGAGGCCGAGCGTATGACCGTACTCGTGCGCCGCCGCCGTCAGCGGCCGTGACAGGCTCCCATCGTTGATCGTCATCCGCGGCGTCTGCCCGGCCGCGATCGTGCCGTTCGCCCAGCCAGGCTCGGTGCCGGCGAGGCTGGGGGGCACTGCGCCGGGAGTCCCCGGGAACGTGTAGCGGTGGACGCCCAAGAGGATGTTGTAGCCCTCGCGGTTGGCGGCTTCGAGCGCCTGCCACCCGGTGATCTCGGCGTTGACGCTCGCCTGCCGACACCCGCGAACGGTGAGAAAAGCCATGCAATCCGCCACCTGCAGGTTGTTCGCGGTCTCGATGCTGAGCGACTCCCCGTAGGGCAGGATCGTCAGCCGCTCGCCGCCAGGAAACAGCCTCACCGCCTCGCGCAGGACCCGCTCGGGTGCGGCCAGCGTCGTCATATTCTGCCCGGCGATCAGCAGCGGAATGCTACGGATCGTCAGGTCAGGCAGGTCGTCAACGACCTTCACGTTGAACAGGCGATAGCTGTTGTTCGCTGTGCAGTTCCTCACGCCGGCTGTCGTAACGATGCCCGCGCACTCGCGCAGCCCGGCCGCGGCGGAGCCCGCCGGCAGGTCGACCGTCGCCTCGAGCCTCAACCACTGGTCGGCAAGCACGGACGATGCCAGCCACGCCGTGGGCACGCTGAAGCTCACGCCGAAGCGCTCTGTCGTGCGCTCGGCCGCCGTGACCCAGGCCGTGCTCGAGACCGGCGGGTTCGAGATGCGCCGTGTGATCGGACCGCTGAGCTGGCGGCGGCCGATATGCCCGCTGAGCGTGACGAGCAGCTCCTGCGATGCGTCAGTCGGCGTCTCGCCCGCCATGTCGACGAAGACGATTGCGGTCGCGGGCTTGCGCTGGTCGACCGGCACGCCCGTATAGAAAGCGCGTTGCGGATCGGACGGATTCGTCGTGCAGCTCTCGTAGGCCGTCGGAGTCCCGCCGCCGCAGATCGACGGAAACCCACCCGCGGGAAACCCGAACATCTGCGCGCCCGGGCTGGGCTGCACCGTCTGGAAGACGTCGATGCCGCGGATGCGGACGTCGCCGTAGTAGCGCCGCAGCAGGTCGTTGACCGTCGGCTCGCGGCCGGTCAGGACCGTAGTCTGGCTGTGGGCGGTCAGCGTGCGTCCCGACAGCGCGCGGACGCTCACCTCGCAGAAGTAGCGCTTGCCGAAGTCGGCCTGCGGAAGGGTGTACTCCGCGCTGCTGGAGACGAGGATGTCTGGTGTCTGGCGGAAGTTGAGCACCGTGCCGGTGATGCTCCCGGCGCGATACCACCGATATTCGAAGCGCGGGTTGCCCGGCAGGCCCTCCCACGCGCCGGGGCTGCAGCGATAGAGGGCGCCGTTCGCCACCCGCCGCACGATGTCGATGCTCGGCGCAGTGATGTTGCGCTCGACCGCGGCAGGCGGCGGTCGAGCGC
>DATMJM010000493.1:0-2025 GCA_035553935.1 Solirubrobacteraceae bacterium | reverse complement strand
TCGTCTCGATCATCACGCAGGCCGGCCTCGGCGGCGGCACGGGCTCGGGCTTCGTGATCGACGACGACGGTCACATCCTCACCAACCAGCATGTCGTGGCGGGCGCCGAGACCGTGAGCGTGCGCTCGCCGGGATCGATCTTCAGCAGCGCGAGGTCGCTGCCGGCATCGGCGCCGGTGACGCGCGCGGTGACCGGCGCGCCCTCGGCGAAGCGCACCCGCACGGTCTCGGCGCCCGCCACGACATGCTGGTTGGTGAGGATGTGACCGTCGTCGTCGATCACGAAGCCCGAGCCCGTGCCGCCGCCGAGGCCGGCCTGCGTGATGATCGAGACGACGCCCGGGCTGACGCGCTCGTAGAGCTCGGAGACGTCGGTCGCTGCGCGCGCCGCGATCGCCGTCGCCGTCCCGCCGCCGGGCTGGGTGACCGTCGCCGTGACGGGGGCGGCGTCCGCATCGTCGTCGGAGTCGAAGACGCCGGCGGCGGCGAGCCCGCCGAACGGGATCGCGATGACGAGCGCGCCGAGCATCGCCGCGACGAAGTTCGAGGTGCGGCGGTCGGCGTTCATGACCGGCAATCCAACGCGATGTCGCTCAACGTGACCTCACTTGGTCGTAAGAGTTCTCTTATGGGAGAGGGAGCCTCGGCGCCTCGAGGCGTACCCTTGCGCGATATGTCCACACAAGAGCGTTTGACCGTCGCCCCGATCGTCGGCCCGGACGATCCCCGGCGCTTCACCGACTCGGGCATCGAGATCCAGCCGCTCTACACGGAGGACGATCTCCCGGCCGATCTCGAGCTCGGCGAGTCCGGCGCGTTTCCGTACACGCGCGGCGTGCACCCCGAGATGTACCGCAAGCGGCCGTGGACGATGCGCCAGTACGCGGGCTACGCCTCGGCGGCCGAGTCCAACGAGCGTTACAAGTACCTGCTCGCGCACGGCTCGACGGGCCTGTCGATGGCCTTCGACCTGCCGACCCAGCTCGGGCTGGACTCCGACGACCCGCGCTGCATGGGCGAGGTCGGCCGCACGGGAGTCTCGATCGACACGATCGACGACATGAGGATGGTCTTCGACGGCATCCCGCTCAACGCGATCTCGACCTCGATGACGATCAACGCCCCGGCGACCGTGCTGCTGGCGCTGTACTCGCTCGTCGGCGAGGAGCAGGGCTGCGCGCTGGAGGAGCTGCGCGGCACGACGCAGAACGACGTCCTCAAGGAGTACATCGCGCGCGGCAACTTCATCTACCCGCCCGAGGGCACGATGCGCCTGACGACGGACCTGTTCGCGTACTGCAAGGAGTTCGTGCCGAAGTGGAACACGATCTCGATCTCCGGCTACCACTTCCGGGAGAAGGGCTGCTCGGCCGTGCAGGAGGTGGCGTTCACGCTGTGCAGCGCGATCGCCTACGTCGAGGCGGCGGTCGACGCGGGCCTCGAGGTCGACGAGTTCGCGCCACGGCTGGCGTTCTTCTTCAACGGCCACAACAACGTCTTCCAGGAGGTCGCGAAGTTCCGCGCGGTGCGGAAGATGTGGGCGCACATCATGCGCGACCGCTTCGGCGCGAAGGACGAGAAGTCGATGAAGCTGCGCTTCCACACGCAGACCGGCGGAGTGACGCTGACCGCCCAGCAGCCGCAGAACAACGTCGTGCGGGTCGCGCTGCAGGGCTTCGCCGCCGTCTGCGGCGGCACGCAGTCGCTGCACACCAACGGCTTCGACGAGGCGCTGGCGCTGCCCTCCGAGCGCGCGGCGAAGATCGCGCTGCGCACGCAGCAGATCATCGCGCACGAGTCCGGCGCGACCGACACCGTCGACCCTTTCGCGGGGTCGTACTACGTCGAGGCGCTGACCGACGAGATCGAGCAGCGCGCCTACGAGCTCATCGCCAAGGTCGACGAGATGGGCGGCTCGGTGAACGCGATCGAGTTCATCACGAACGAGATCGACGAGTCGGCCTGGGGCTACCAGGAGCGCTACCGCCAGAAGCAGGACATCGTCGTCGGCGTCAACAAGTACGA